>JAUUYK010000047.1 GCA_030588285.1 Kiritimatiellales bacterium | reverse complement strand
ATGCCTGTATTAAACGGGTAAACGCGGAAAATGAGCGGTTTATTTTGTATTTCGTTTGAATCATTCCCTTCGGTCATTATTTTCGTTCCGAAAATTATCGCGCTCCGCTAGGCCACCTATTATCTCTCAACCTTGTTTTTTTCATCTATGCCCGTATTAAATAGGGAAATATGGAAGATTTTCTTGCTTACCCTTGCTTATAACATGTTCTTTGTTATTTAAAATGAATATGCATTTTCGAGGAGGAAGGAATGGAAGGCAAGAAAAAGTTTAGGACAAATCCGGATCTTAAGCTGATGGATCAGGTTCGGGAAGTGTTGCGTTATTATCATTATGCGTATCGTACGGAGCAGACCTATGGTGCGTGGATTAAGCGGTATTTACAGTTTCATGGGATGAAGCAACATCCGAAGGAGATGGGGGCGCCGGAGGTGGAGCAGTATTTAAGCTATTTGGCGTCGGAGAAGAAGGTGGCGGTTTCAACCCAGCGTCAGGCGCTGAATGCGATTGTGTTTTTGTATCGCGATGTGCTGGATATGGAACTTGGAAGTATTGCTCCGGTGCGCAGTAAGCGACATCGAAAATCGCCGACGGTTTTGACCCAAACCGAGGTAGCTCAGGTGCTTGGTGCCATGGCGGGGACGCATCGACTGATGGGGCAGTTGACGTATGGCTGCGGGCTTCGGTTGATGGAGTGCATTCGGTTGCGGGTTCAGGATGTGGATTTTGGACAGGGGCGGGTTTTTATACGGGGCGGAAAAGGCGGGAAGGATCGGACGGTGGTATTGCCGGAGGCGGTTCGTCTATTGCTGGCGGATCATATTGAGCGGGTGATTGCGTTGCATGAGGCGGATTCGGCGAGGTTTATATTCCGGAGGCGTTGGCGCGAAAATATAAGAATGCGGCACGTGAGCCGGGCTGGCAGTATGTTTTTCCGTCGAAGAAGCGGTCGATCGATCCGCGGTCGGGAAAGGAGATGCGACACCATGTGCTGGAGTCGGGTTTTCAAAAGGCGATGAAGGAGGCGGTGAAGAAATCGGGTATTTTGAAGCGAGCAACGGTGCATACGTTGCGGCACTCTTTTGCTACCCATCTGCTGGAGAACGGAACGTATATTCGTATGGTGCAGGAGCTGATGGGGCATAAGGATGTGAAGACGACGGAGATTTATACGCATGTGATGAGCAAGGATATTGATGCGGTAAAGAGTCCGTTGGATATGCTTTAAAAGGGATGGATTCCAAATGATGAAGTTTTCCGACGGGGCGAAAGAGGACCAACGGATTTGTGGGAATGAGGATTAACCACGAAGGCGCGAAGGACACGAAGAACAGAATACTTTGGACGTAGGTTTTCTTGGTGCTCTTTGTGTCTTGAGCGCAGCGGGGGGTGGATTATTTTCTATTCGGGGGAATGGGGTTTGCCACGGATCAATGTAAATGGGGTTTAATGACGGAACGGCGGGATTTATCACACTCGCTCGATTCGTCGCTTGAGGCACGAAGCCACGGAGAGGAAATGAACTCATAAACGGGTGGGAAATTTATGACGGCGTTGAGTTCGTATCTATTCTTCCAACCGAACATCAACCCGATAGAATTGACTATTTTCCGTTCGATTCTCGGAATCGGTGTAGCTATTTACTGAATCTGGAAGTTCACCCGAGATGGTTGCAAACGGCTTATTGATTAAATTATCGGTCCTTTTAACCGTGTAAATTCGCCCCGTAATGGGAGCCCATTCAATAATGAAAGGCGCACCGTTCGTCGGCGGAACGCTGAAATTGGTGATTTCGAATACCGAGCTGGGATTGGTTGGATTATACCCTGAAATATATTCCGTTAAATTGTCCGCCCCGTCGCCATCCGCATCCGCCGAGGCGATGGCACCGGTTGGGTCCATGAAATACTCGGTTTCCCACGCATCGGGCATACCGTCGCTGTCGGAGTCGCTTACCGGACCGGAGACTAAAAGCGAATACCACTGCGTTTTATCCGTTAAACTCCCGTCATAGTTGATGGTAATCGTATATTCCCCGGCAGCCGGCGTGGCGATGTAGACTTGCTCGACGTTATCGATATCATTTTTTCCCGTGGCCGTGGCATTGGCCTCCGGATCGGCATAGCTGAGCATGTATGGCCAGAAGGTTCCGTCGGGGCCGACCACCTTGAGATCGAGATCGTTGACCAGTCGGGGGGTACGACTATCATCATCATTGGTCGCCTCCCCCGCCGGATCGGTCCAGCAGAGCGTCACGCGCACCGGCGCGTTCCCATTACTCAAGAAAGAATAGGTTTCGCTTGGCTGCGGTGCGGTCAGCGAGGCCTCTGTCAGCAGGATCGGGAGGTCGATATGGGCCTTAAGTAGCTCGGCCGCCGCCCATGTATTCATCAGTCCCCAGCCATTGCAATAGTCCGGTCCTGGCCGACCGAGATCGTCCGCCGTGTGGATGATCAGTCCCTTGAGTGTACTCGCTCGCATCGCCTGCCCCGGAAGCAGCTTATCGTAGTATTCCGCCAGCAACGCGGCCGCTCCGCACGCGCTGGGCGATGCCATGCTCGTTCCGCTCATCCAATCATAGGCCGAGTTATTACTGTCGTAGCATGAATATAGCCATTCTCCATTGGCGACAATGTCGGGCTTGATGCGCCCATCATCCGCTGGCCCCCAGCTGCTAAAATAGGCCATCCTTGCCCCCGGCAAATAACGATCCCCAGCGGGTGATACGGCATCATCAACCGCCCCGACCGTTATGACATTTTTTGCGATGGCATAGTCGGCAATCGTATCATAGCCCTCTTTATATTCCGCATCGCCTTCATCACCTCGATCGTTCCCGGCGGAAAAAAAGGGCAGGTAATATTGATTCCCCTCAACGACTTCGTCTGTATCTCGGGAAACCTCATTATATTGGCCAAATTGATCATAGCTATCAAATATTCCGTCGCTCCATCCCCGCCCATAGCCATAGGAGTGGTTCGAGAGGTAGAGGGCTTCCGTTTGCCCGGGAGCCGATGCTGCGGAAGCTCCCATTTCGGCCAGGTCGTTGCCCCAATCGTATGAATGAATGGTCACGGCAGGGGCCATGCCTTTTGCGTCCGAATCTACTCCGGAAGCCCCGATGGTTCCGCCAACATGGGTGGCGTGGAAGTGTGAATGTGCGAGGTCTTTAACCATAACACGGCCACCAAATTCTTGATGGGTTGTTAAAACCGCGCCTCCATCCCAAACCCCGACTTTGATCCCCGCACCACTAAGATTGTACGGGATCGGATTTCGAACCCGATCGGCTGCCGCCGAAATAGCCGCGTTTGAATTATGGGTTATGAGATAAAGCGGTTTACCGTTCCGTACGGCCACCAGCTGCCGCAACTGCCGTCCGTTATCTATCCGCATGGGTAGCCCGCGCGCCTTTGCCCACGCCTTGGCCTTTCGTTTGTCGGTAGCGCATCGCTTGGCGAGTTTTTCAACCAATACCTTCCGTTCGGAGGGACATTCTTGAAACCGAGAATGTTTCTGGGCCATGGCGGAACCCCCAAAGATCAGACAGACTAAACTGAATAGATAGATGGGGTTCTTTTTTTTCATATTTAACCTTCTCGAAGACTAGCCCCAAGGTTTTGGCATAAAAAGTTGATCAGCTTTTGATGCGTCTTATTCACTTTTTTATCGGTTAGCGTCTGCTTGGCGGAACGATATACAAAGGTATAGGCCAAACTCTTTTTGCCCTTTTCTATACCCTTTCCCTGATAGACATCAAACAGTCCAAAACATTCAAGATCTTTTGGTTTTGCTTTTTCAATGAGCTTGACTACCGCTTCATTTTCCATCGATTCGTCGAGTACCAGCGCAATATCGCGGTTCATTGAAGGGAATTGGGCGAGGTCTTGAACCTGGGTGATTTGGAACGTATTTTTCAGCAGGGTTTCAAGTTGCAGTTCCGCCGCCGCAACGGGGCCCGTTAAACGCCATTCGTCGCGTGCCGTTTTATTAATGAGCCCCATGCAACCCACCGTTTTTCCATCGACTAAAATCAACATCGATTTTCCGCTTTCAAATTCGGGCCGATCGTTGGTTTCGAAGGAAACCTCGGCTACATGCTGCGATTTTAGGAGCTGTTCGATGAGCCCTTTCATCCATACAAATAGTTCTTCGTCCGAAACCGTTGCGCGCTTTTCGAGCAATGAACGGCCGACGGGGCCCATCATGCCGAGCGAGACGGTTTCGGTTTGAACCGTGCCGCCCTTCACGCGATTAAATGTGCGACCCAGCTCGTAGAAACAGGCCTCGTTGATTTGCCGGGAATGGTTCCGGCCGAGGCTTTCGACGAGCTGTGGAATGAGCGAGGTACGCATCACCGATTGGTCCACGCTGATGGGGTGTGGCAGCTCTTCGCGGTCGGCGCGGTTCTCTTTATTAAACAGGTCGAGCAAGGGATGGTTCACTAAGGTGTAGTTCAAGATTTCGCTTACGCCCAACCCCTGCAAATTATTCCGCAGGCTGGCAATTGCGCGAACCCGTGAGTCATCGGCGCCGGGAATTATTTTTGCCAGCGGCGTTTTGGTTGGAATATTATCCACCCCATAGATGCGGGCAATTTCCTCCACCAAATCAATCTCGCGTTCCAGGTCTAGACGGAACGACGGAGCAACCGCCACGGCGGTTTCGCCGGTATCCTCTTCAATCCCGATTTCTAACGTTTCTAAAATTTGCTTCATCCGATCGTTGCCAATCTCGGCTCCGACCATGCCTTCAATTCGTTTCCAGCTGAACGGGATTTTAATCTCCGCTTTCGGTTTTGGGTTGGAATCGACGATTCCCTGGCACAACTTGGCTCCGGCGAGTTCGCACATCAGCGCAGCGGCACGGTTGCTGGCCCATTCAACGGAATCGGTATTAATACCGCGTTGAAAGCGATAGGAAGAATCGGTGGTTAAGCCGAGTTGTTTTGCCGTATGACGGATCGACGCGGTTTCGAACGCGGCGGCTTCGAGCAGAATCGTGGAGGTGTCGGGTTTGATTTCGCTCTCTGCTCCGCCCATTACGCCCGCAATGGCCGAGGCTTTTTCGGCATCGGCAATGATCAGCATTTTTTCAGTCAGTTCACGCTCGGTTCCGTCGAGGGTTTTCATTTTTTCGGCGGGTTGGGCGGCGCGAACACAAATTTGATTTCCCGCCACCAAGGTCTTATCAAAGGCGTGCAGAGGGTGGCCGGTTTCGAGCATCACATAGTTGGTAATATCAACCACGTTGTTAATCGGGCGAATCCCCGCGGCTTCGAGCCGTTTTTGCATCCACTCCGGCGAAGGCGCAATTTTGGCCTCTTTCAAAACCCGCGCGATGTAGCGCGGACACCCGACCGCATCGTCCACCGTCACCGAGATTTCGGTGTTCACATCGGTGGTGGTTTCGGAAATTTCGAAGGCCGGAAGCTTCAGTTCCGTGCCATATAAGACGGCCATTTCGCGTGCAACACCAATCATTGAAAGGCAGTCTGGGCGGTTCGGTGTGATTTCGAGTTCGATCACCGTTTCTGGCGCGCCCCACACCTCGACAAATGGAGTGCCTGGTTTTAGATCGGCGGCGAGCACCAATAGACCCGAGTGATCTTCGCCGAGTTCTAGTTCATCTTTTGCGCAGAGCATACCCATCGAAACTTCACCCCGAATTTTCGCTTTCTTGAGTTTAAATCCACCGGGTAAGGTCGTCCCGACCGGGGCAAAAGGATATTTTCCGCCCACCGCAACGTTCGGAGCGCCGCAGACCACCCGCATGGTTTCTTCGGCTCCGTATTCAACGGTGCAGAGGCGTAATTTATCGGCGGCGGGATGCGGTTCAATTGTGGTAATTTCGCCCACCACAACCCCCGAAAAGTCCGAGCCAATCGTTTCGATGGCCTCTACTTCTAGCCCTGCAAAAGTCAGTTTATCCGACAGCCCTTCGATGGTGTCTTCAAAATCAACGTAGTCTCTCAGCCAACTAACCAAAATCTTCATAACCTAGCTCCGATAAAATTTGAGCGTTCTATATACCTTTTGTCGTGAAACGGCTCAAGCCATTCGTCTACTGCTTCAGCCCCCACTCTTTTTCAATCTCCCGTCGAAAGGCCTAAACTCGGAATCGACCGTCATGCGTTCGGCCTTCTTCTCCCTCTTATTTCGCCTATTTACACGCGCATTTTATATGTAGTGCATTATATATTTGCGTCTAAAACTGCCCATTTTTGACCTCGTCTATATACTCTAGTATATAAAGAATATCTATATTTCACCGCCTTAAAGGGCCGCACTTTACCGCGTTTTATTCCGGCAAGTTGTCTTGTTAGGGGGCGGAATAGAAACCATAAAAAAAGCCGGCGGAAATTCCGACGGCTGTAGCAGGTTGCGGCGCGGGCAGGTTGCCTGGGTTATCCATTATTCCACGAGAAGTACTTTGCGGCTTTTCTCAATCAGGCGGCGGGCCTCACGATTGCTTTCGTCGTCGAGGGTTATCGCGCTGTACTCGCGGATTTCAGACTTGTGGATTTCATCATAGATTCCGGGGCGATATTCATAGCGAATATTTCCGTTGGGCAGCTTATGAATAAAGCGGCAGTCGATGATGCTGTCTTGGGTGGTTATGCGGGTATCAAAAACAAAGATTCGGGTGAGCACTTTGTGGCGAGTCACGACCTGATCAACCTCGGTTTGAATGGTTGCCGTTTCGGAAACAAACCCTTCCCGCACGAGTTGTATAATGTGATCCACTCCGGATTTCAGCGTGATGCGTACGGGCTGCGAGAGGGTATCTGAACTTCCTTTAATCAGGGTGGTGGCGACAAACTTTCCATTCACGTAGATTTCAACATTGGCGGGTTCGGTATCGATGACTAACGTGCCGCTATTTTTTTCTAAATTAAATTCAACACTTTCGTTGACGGCGGGTTCGAGATAGATCGTCTTGGTTTTGGTTGCGAAACCCTTCATGGATGCGGTGATTTCGTGCGGTCCATCTTCCAGGTCGGAAAGGGTTATGGGCGAAATGCCGACCGATTTTTTGTTGACCTTAATCGTGGCGCCGTCCGGTGCGGTAAGAATCGTTAGACCGGATGGCAACGATTCAAGTTCGGCATTGAGTTGAT
>JAUUYK010000083.1 GCA_030588285.1 Kiritimatiellales bacterium | reverse complement strand
TATTCATGGCGCGGCAGACGGAGCCAATGTTTCCTCCGTAGAGCGGTTCAACGAGAATGATTTTAATGTTGTTGAGTAGACTCATGCCTCATAGCTCCTAAGTAGTTTAATTTCTTCCGCCCAGATGGTGTCGTCGGTGGTTTCGAGCACCATCGGGATGTTATCAAAACGTGGGTCGGCCATAATATATTTAAAGATATCCAGCCCGAGTAAGCCCTGTTCCAAGCTGTGGTGACGATCCACTCGGCTGCCGAGCTCTTTTTTAGACCCGTTGAGGTGCATGCCGCGGAGGTAGTTAAACCCGACGATGCGCTCGAAGTCGGCAAAAATAGTTTCACAGTTTTCGGGGGTCCGCAGATCGTAGCCGGAAACAAAGGTGTGGCAGGTGTCGAGGCAGACGCCGACGCGCTCTTTGTCGTCGACCTGGTCGATGATCTCGGCCAAATGTTCGAAGCGGTAGCCTAGGTTGGAGCCTTGCCCGGCCGTATTTTCAATCACAGCGGTTACGCCTTCGGTTTTGTCGAGCGCCCAATTAATGGATTCGGCGATGCGCGAAAGGCATTCAGATTCGCTGATCTGTTTAAGATGACTACCGGGATGAAAGTTGAGCAGTTTAAGCCCGAGTTGCTCGCAACGGTGCAGTTCATCGAGAAAGGCATCGCGCGATTTTTCCAGTTTTTCGGCCTCGGGGTGGCCGAGGTTGATGAGGTAGCTGTCGTGGGGAAGAATGTATTCCGGTCCGATGTTATGCGCGGCACAGTTTTGTTTGAACGCGTCGATGCTTTCGGGCGTTAAGGGCTTGGCGACCCATTGCCGTTGATTTTTGGTGAACAATGCAAAGGCATTTGCTCCGATGGCGGCGGCGTTTAGGGGGGCGTTTTCAACGCCGCCGCTGGCGCTCACATGGGCTCCGATTCGTTTCATTCTATCCTGCTCCAGTTAAAAAGAAGGAGAATAGAACCATAATCCGTCTTCCGATAAAAGCTTACATCCCTTCGTTGATTTGAGGCCGTTTTTTAGATTTGTTTAGAAAGTTGGTGTTTTGGCGGGGGTTGGAGGGGTGTTTTTTTCGTATTTCTTTTGCTAAGTGCGTATTCAGCGCGATTTTTGAGGGGCGTAAAATACGGGAAGGGGGGATAAATGGGGTAAATGGGGTTGGCGGGATAAAGCCGATGGTTGTTTTCATGGTTTTATTGGTTTTTTTTTATTGTGTACGGGTTCGGTCTTATTTTAACCTTCCTTTTCTATTTTAAGCTAAGGAAGTGAAATATGGATACAAATAATTCAGATGCCGCACAGGTGGACTACGATAAGCAGGATTGGCTCGATGCGTTGGACGAAATGCTCGAGAAGGAAGGTCCAGAACGGGTGAAGGATATTCTGCATGATCTGCAAGTTAGTGCGCACCGCCAAGGTGTTCGCCTGCCATTCTCTGCGAATACGCCCTATATAAACACGATCCCACTCGATGAACAGCCCGCCTATCCGGGCGATCGCGAAATGGAACGGCGGATCAAGGGATTGATTCGTTGGAATGCCATGGCCATGGTGGTTCGGGCCAATCGCGAAGAAGACGGTATTGGCGGCCATATTTCGAGCTATCAGTCGATCGCTACTCTATATGAAGTGGGTTTTAATCACTTCTTTAAAGGACGAACCGATGATAACCCCGGCGACCTCATCTATTTCCAAGGCCATTCGTCTCCGGGCGTTTATGCTCGCGCCTACCTGGAAGGCCGCTTGAGCGATGACCAACTGCATAATTTCCGCCATGAATTGCACGACACGCCCGGTCTTTCTTCATACCCACATCCCTGGCTAATGCCTGACTTCTGGCAGTTCCCGACGGTATCGATGGGGTTGGGGCCGATCACGGCGATTTATCACGCGCGTTTTATTAAATATCTGGAAGACCGCGGACTGCGCAAACCAACCAATCAGCAGGTGTGGGCGTTCCTCGGCGACGGCGAAACGGACGAGCCAGAAACTCTCTGTGCCATCAATTTGGCCTCTCGCGAAAAGCTCGACAACTTGACCTTTGTGGTGAACTGCAACCTTCAGCGTTTAGACGGCCCCGTTCGTGGTAACGGGAAAATTGTTCAGGAGCTGGAAGCCTCTTTCCGCGGCGCCGGTTGGAACGTGATTAAGGTACTTTGGGGCGATAGCTGGGATCCGTTGCTCGAAAAAGACGAAGACGATGTTCTCGTTAAACGCATGGGCGAAGTGGTCGATGGCCAATACCAGAAATACACAGTGGAAGATGCGGACTATGTGCGCGAACATTTCTTTGGAACCGACCCTCGTTTGAAAAAACTCGCAGAACACCTTTCCGATACCGAACTCAAACGCATGCGCCGGGGCGGTCACGATCCGGCCAAGGTGTATGCCGCCTATAAGCAGGCGTCGGAAACGAAAGATCGTCCAACGGTGATTTTGGCAAAAACCGTCAAGGGCTATGGCCTCGGCCGTGCCGGCGAAGGGCAGAATATTACCCACTCGCAGAAGAAACTCGACGAAGAATCGCTGCGCGAATTCCGCAGCCGTTTCAGCATTCCAATTTCCGACGAAGAGATCGACAGCGTGCCGTTTTACCGTCCGCCGGAAGATAGTCCGGAAATGCAGTATCTTCGCGCTCGCCGCTCCGAACTGGGAGGCCATGTGCCGACCCGACGCACGGAGTACACGCCGATTGGAAAACCGGCCGATAAAATCTTCGGGGAATTTGACGCGGGATCAGATCGCGAAGCCTCTACCACGATGGTTTTTGTTCGGATACTCAGTAAACTGCTTTCCGATAAGGGCGTGGGCAAACTGATTGTTCCGATCATTCCCGACGAAGCCCGCACGTTTGGTATGGATGCGCTATTCCGCCAGGTTGGGATTTATGCGCACTCCGGTCAGCTCTACGAACCGGTCGATGCCGATAACCTGCTTTTCTATAAAGAAGAGAAGGATGGCCAGATTCTCGAAGAAGGAATCACCGAAGCCGGAGCGTTCTCCTCGTTTGTTGCGGCCGGAACGGCCTATTCAAACCACGGCATTAATACGATTCCATTTTATACCTACTATTCCATGTTCGGTTTCCAGCGTATAGCCGACCTCGCTTGGCTCGCTGGCGACGCACGGTGCAAAGGGTTCCTGATGGGCGCCACCGCCGGCCGTACCACGCTTGCGGGTGAAGGACTGCAACATCAGGATGGACACGGTATTGTAACCGCACTAACCATCCCAAACCTTGTGGCTTACGATCCTGCTTATGCCTTTGAGTTGGCCGCGATTGTTAAGGATGGTATCCGCCGGATGTATATCGAAAATGAACAGGTTTTCTACTACATCACCTTGCTCAACGAAAACTACGCACAGCCCGCCAAGCCGAAGGACTGCGAAGAGGGTATTCTTAAGGGCATGTACAAATTCCAAGCTTCGAAAAAAGCACAGGCGCAGATTTTGGGCAGTGGGGCCATCATGCGACAAGCCGTTATGGCGGCCGATTTGCTGAAAGAAACCTACGGTGTTGAAACCAACGTTTGGTCCGTCACAAGCTATAAAAACTTGATCAACGATGCGCAGGATGCGGAACGGGAACAAATTCGCAACGGAAACAATGTGAAACCGTACTTTGCCGAATGCCTCGAAAATGAAGCCGGTCCGGTGGTTGCCGCGTCCGACTATATGAAGGTGCTCCCCGGAGCACTGGCAAAATGGGCGCCGAACGGAATGGTTTCGTTGGGAACCGATGGCTTTGGTCGTTCCGATGGGCGTCGTGCGTTGCGGAAGCATTTTGAAGTGGATTACAACACCATTGCATGGACCGTCCTTTCTTCGCTCGCGGCGAAAGGTGAATTTGATAAGAAGAAATTGGAAAAAGCCCGCAAAGAACTGGGCATTGATTCCGATAAACCCAATCCAGTAGGAGAATAGAATCATGGCACTAGAATTTAAACTTCCAGAGCTTGGAGAAAATATTGAATCCGGCGATGTCGTCGGTATTCTGGTTGAAGTAGGCGCTAGCGTTAACGAGGGGGATTCACTCATCGAAATCGAAGCGGGAAAAGCGAGTATGGAAATCCCGTCGCCCTCCACCGGAACCATCAGTGCCATTCATGTGGTGCAAGGCGACACCATTGCAGTCGGTCAACTCGTCTTCACGATTGAAGCCGGTGAAGCTGCTTCGGCGAAAAAACCTGCCTCCCCCCCCGTGGAGGTAGAAGCGCCAGTTGCCGAAGCAACGCCCGCGCCGGTTGTTGCACCTGCTCCAGCCCCCGTGGCTCCCGAGGTCTCGCCGACTGTAAAAGCCGTTGCGGCGGCACCAAATGTTCGGCGCTTGGCGCGTGAGTTGGGTGTGGATATCCATAATGTTATCCCATCGGATTCCGGTGCGCGCATCACACTCGAAGATGTGAAAGCGTTTGCCAAAGCCGGTTTGGAAGGTGGCGGAACGCGTAGTGTGGCAACTCAGGGTGCCGTTCGTGTTGAAAAAATGTCCGCCATTCGTAAAGCGACCATGAATCATATGACGCATTGCTGGACCACCATTCCGCATGTGACCCAGCACGACATGGCCGATATCACCAAACTCGAAGAACTGCGTAAACGTTTTGCCTCGAAGGCGGAAGCCGCTGGAGCAAAACTAACCATCACGGCCATTCTGATGAAGGTTGTTGCATCGGCGCTAAAAGTATTTCCGAACTTCAACTGCAGCATTGACCCAGAAAAAGGCGAGATCATCTATAAGGACTTCTATAACCTTGGCATTGCTGTCGATACCGAGAAAGGCCTGATGGTTCCCGTGATTCGGGATGCCGACCAGAAAAATATGGTCGATATTGCGGTGGATTTGGGCGAGATCGCTAAAAAGGCGCGCGCTGGAAAAATTAGTTTGGCTGATATGCAGGGCGGAACCTTCACCATCACCAACCTCGGTGGGATCGGCGGAACTTTTTTCACGCCCATCGTAAACTCGCCGGAAGTTGCCATTCTTGGAGTGGGTCGGGCCGTGATGGATCCATGCATTGGAAAGAACGAACTCTGTGCGCCGCGTTTGCGGATGCCGCTGTCGCTTTCCTACGACCATCGTATTATTGACGGTGCCGATGGAGCACGTTTTCTGCGCTGGATTGTTGAGGCGATCGAGGAGCCGATGCTGATTTCATTGGAAGGATAAAATTGCATCCTCACCGTTGATGTGGAAGATAATGGCCATGGATATTACCATGGCCATTTTTGATGCCGAAATCACGGTGCTGGATTACGAAACGACCGGGTCGTTGCGGGGATATCCCAGTGAACCGTGGCAGATTGGTTTGGTTTCGTTAAAAAATGGTAAAGTGGATCTGGATTCAAGGTTTGAAAGTCTGTTGCGAGTCGATGCGAAACGGCCTTTCAATCCCCATGCCCGCGGTCGGCATACCGTACTTCGAGATGAGATTGCGCAGGCCCCAACCCCACATGAACTTTGGCCGGATATACTGTCGAGTCTGACCGAATTTCCGCTCTGTGCGCATAATGTGGCGACC
>JAUUYK010000045.1 GCA_030588285.1 Kiritimatiellales bacterium | reverse complement strand
CTCGATCGTAATTTTATCATTGCGGAACACGCGCATTTCCGCGCCGAGTTCCCCGAGATATTGCACGAGGTTGTAGGTAAACGAGTCGTAGTTATCGATCACTAAAATCATAAGGACACCTAAAATTTGAAACGTAAAATAAGAAATTTAAAATAACTGATCATTTGATCCCTTAGCTATCCCAGGTTTCCATTTTCAGATTTCAAATTTTCCCGGGTTCTTGCTTCGGTATAATGCCGAGCAAGTGCCAAGGCACTCATCATGCCTCGCGCTTTATTCCGCGTTTCTTCGTATTCATTAATGGGGATGGAGTCCGCAACGATACCGGCTCCGGCTTGCACATAGGCTTTGTTTTTATCAAGAATCACCGTGCGGATCGTAATGGCGGAATCAAAATTCCCGTTGTAGTTAAAATAACCGACGGCTCCAGCATACGGCCCGCGCTTACTCTTTTCGAGTTCGGCGATAATTTCCATGGCACGTATTTTTGGCGCTCCACTCACGGTACCCGCGGGGAAACTGGCGCGCATTACATCATATTCATCGTGCTCATCAGAGAGGGTTCCGGTTACATCGGAGACGATGTGCATCACATGGCTATAGCGCTCGATCACCATCAACTCGGGAACCTCTATCGAGTTGAATTCACAAACCCGTCCAACATCATTACGCCCTAAATCAACGAGCATGATATGCTCAGCACATTCTTTGGGATCGGCCAGCAGTTCTTTTTCAAAGGCCAAATCTTCTGCGGGCGTATTTCCGCGTGGCCGCGTGCCGGCAATCGGCCGAACCTTGACTTTTTTATCTTCACACCGCACTAAAATTTCCGGCGATGTTCCAACAATGGCGCTGTCGTCCATATCTAGGCAAAACATGTATGGCGAAGGATTAATCGTGCGAAGCGCACGATACACATCCAATGAATCTGCTTCATTTTCAACCTCAAAACGCTGCGACAATACGGTTTGAATTACATCGCCGGAACGGATGTATTCCTGCGCCCGTTCGACCATTTCCAGATATTCTTCTTTGGTTGTATTCGATTGAGGCTCTAAAGGTTCTAGATTAATAGGGGTATCAATCATAACCCGCTTAATCGGCGTTTTAAGGGCCTCGATAAGTTGGCCGATTTGAGCAACAGCCTGATCATATGCTTCGTTCGGGTCGTCTACGATATGCGCGTTTGCCACCACTTTCATGCGGTGTTTCACACGGTCAAACACGATCAGCCCATCGGTCACCATGAAAACCATATCGGGGTTTCCGATATCGTCCTTTCCAATGATCGGCACCCGTGGCTCAAACTGCGTGACCATGTCGTAGCCCAAAAAACCCACGGCTCCCCCCACAAATCTCGGCAAAGAGGGATCGTCTACCACGGGAGCAAACTGTTCCATGTGCGCCTTCAGTGCATCCAGCGGATCAATATCCTCCAGCACCGCCGTGGCACTTCCCTTTTGGGAAATTTCTACGCGGCGACCATATGCGCGAATGATCGTGCGCGGCGTTCCACCAATAAAAGAGTAGCGTCCGATATTTTCGCCCCCTTCGACCGATTCAAGCAGGTAGGTATGCGAGGCCTGTTCGCGTTGTCGCAAATAAGTCCGCACTCGCTCGTAGGCGGAAACCGGCGTCTCCTGATCAGCAAGGAGTTCCTCCCATACCGGCACTAGGTTGCCTTTTTTAGCCTGCTCTAAAAACATTGCTCTATTGGGTATAATTGCCATCGATCTTCTCGTTGTTAAAAGCCGAAATAGTAGCTATTCCGGCTCCTTCCGCAAGCTCAACCTTTAAGCTTAAGCAGATTCTCACGTATTTTTCCCCGTTCAGACCTCTGCTTTTCGGAACGAACCGCTATCCCAACAAAAGTCGGAAATTTTAATTTACAGCCTACTCAAGCGACTCTCTTCAAAACCTAGCGAGGTATAGACCGATCTAGCCTTGTTTCCTGGCGAGGGTTCACTTACCTTTTTCAACCTACGGAGAATTAGATGAAGATACTTGTATTGAACGGCCCAAATTTAAACCTACTTGGAACACGCGAACCGGAAATCTACGGAACCGAAACGCTCGCTGATATTGAATCAACGCTACGTTCTCTATACCCCGAAATTGAGATGCAATTTCTTCAAACCAACTCGGAAGCGGAACTCATTACATGGATCGGCGAGACTCGGGGGAAATATGACGGGATCATTATTAACCCCGCTGCGCTCACCCATACCAGCTTGGGATTATACGATGCATTGAAGGCGGTTGGCGATGTGGTGCCCGCCGTGGAAGTCCATCTGAGCAATACACACCAGCGCGAGGAAATACGCCATAAGAGCCTAACCGCACCGGCCTGCATCGGACAAATTATGGGTTTCCAAGGCTTCGGCTACACGCTTGCTCTACGCGCTTTAGTGCAACAGCTTAAGCAGGCGTAGGGCCCGATTTTAGCGCACCAGCTTGCGGATGGCCTCGTCGAAAATCTGTAGATCAGGAATATTACGCTCCAAACGCGTCGACATTCCTTCAACGACTTGAATCGCCCGCAATGCTGATCCTTGCGTATGAAGCTTAGCCTGCTCTTTCAAAACGTCTCGTTCGTCAAAAAAGATAAGTTGCTCCGCATCAATCCCCGACGCCAGCATCAACACATCTCGATGCCAATCGAGCATCACACGAAAAACATCGGCCTGAACTTCCTTTAGACGGGAACCCACGCGTGCCTCAAGAATCACTTTCAACTTCGATTCATCAAGCGCCTCGTCGGCATAGTCGAGATCATCTTCAACAGCATCAGAAATTCCCGACTTCACTACATCAAACAACTTCTTCATTGAACCGGCTAATCGGGCAGCATCCAGCCCCGAGGCAGGCGGAAGCTCGCGAAGAACCTTCATAAGAGGTATGTACCAAACCGAATTTTGTACATCGGCGAGTCCATCAGACAATACAATTTTCTGACATCGGGAAATAATGGTGGGAAGCAGACTTTGCGGCGAATCGGTTATAAGCAATAAAATAGTTTTGGGAGGCGGTTCTTCCAATGTTTTTAAAAGTACATTAGCAGAGTTCGTATTCATGCAGTCGGCTGCCAGAATAATTCCCGCTTTCCACCCGCCTTCAAATGAGGTCTGTGTCATACGAAGAACTAAGGCACGAACTTCATCGGCCTTGATTTGGCGGGATTTACTCAGCGGTTCCAACCAAAGGGTATCGGCATGCTTGTGTGTTTCCACGCGTTTACAGGCGGAACATTCATTACATGGTTTTTCAACGGATTCGCAGAAGAGCAGTTTTAAAATGGATTCAGCAAATTGCAGTGCATTTCCGCGCGGAGAGCCAACTAATACATAGGCATGTGCCAATCGGTCCGCTTCAAACCCATTTGAAACACCTTGCCAAGCTTCCGCATGCAGATCGTTCGCATCCATTAGAGTACAGCTCCCTTCACGGCGTTCCAAATATCAAAGGAGACCGCTTTAATGGATTGATCGGCATTCACAATTCGAAACCGTTTCGGGTCGCCCTTCGCCAATTCATGATAGCCATCACGCACACGGTCGTGGAAGTCGCGCGCTTCACGTTCAAAACGGTCCAACGTTTCTTTGCCATTGGAATAACGCTCTTCCAACCGTTGAAAGCCCGATTCAATATCCAGATCCAACAACAAGGTTAAATCCGGCTTCCGGTCGTTAATAGCAAAAGCATTGATGGTGTCGAGTATAGAAAGGTCCATCCCCCGCGCATAGCCTTGATACGCCAGCGTGGAATCAATAAAGCGATCACAAAGCACCCACGTTCCACCTTCAAGAGCAGGAAGAATCACCTGATCCATCAATTGCGCTCGGCTAGCGGTAAACAGCAAGAGTTCGGCCCGTTCGCTTAAGGGTTCATTTACCGCATCGTGTTGCAGAATATTGCGAACCGCTTCGCCGGTGGCCGTGCCGCCCGGTTCTCGTGTGCAGGTTACTTTAAAATCATGTTCGGCGAGTTTTTCGGCCAGTAGACGAATCTGAGTCGACTTGCCACTGCCCTCCGGTCCTTCAAACGTGATGAATTTCCCTGTCATTTTAAAGTTTCCGTAGCTTCGGCCCTTCTGATGTATCTTTTACCGTCCACCCGAGTGCAGCTAGCGCATCGCGGATCCGGTCAGATTCTGCCCAATCTTTTTCTGTTCGAGCAACGGTACGTGCTTCAAGAAGAACCATTACTTCATCGGATACTCTCTCCTCCTGCGGCACGAGCAAACCAAGAACGGTATCCAGCTTTTCCCAAAGGGAAGAAACTGCCACCGCCTGCTTCCCCGTCATTGGAGTCGTGACACCTGCTTTATTCCCAGCATGGACCATGTCAAAGATGGCGGCCATGGCTCCAGAAATATTCATGTCATCATCCATTGCCCGCGTAAAATCGGCGAGGGTTTTGCTTGCCCATTCGGGGAGTGCTCCGGCTTCAACTTCAGTACCGATGCATTCTTGAACCGTGACATAGAATTCGTCGAGTCGTTTCAAAGCCGCACGATTGGAATCCAACGATTTAAACGCAAAATTGAGTGATTGCCGATAGTGTGAAGAGAGCAGCTCATAACGAACTTCACGCCCCGTATACCCCATTTCAAGAATCTCGCGTAACGTATAAAAATTACCGAGCGATTTGCTCATTTTTTTTCCATCAACGATGAGATAGCCGCAGTGCATCCAGTATTTTGAATACATTTTTCCCGAGGCCGCTTCGGATTGAGCGATTTCATCTTCATGATGCGGGAAGATATTGTCTACCCCACCCGTGTGAATATCGAAACTTTCGCCGAGTAATTTCATGCTCATCGCAGAACATTCAATATGCCAGCCCGGTCGCCCTTTACCCCATGGAGAATTCCAAACAACATCGCCATCTTCGGGAACATAGGCCTTCCAGAGTGCAAAATCGGCGGCATTATCTTTGTCGTACTCATCCTGATCGACGCGGGCTCCGGAGCGCATACCTTCACGGTCGAGCCGAGCCAACTTCCCGTAATCAGAAAATTTATCGATGCTATAATAAACAGAACCATCTTCAGATTGATAGGCATAGCCCTTTTCGAACAACGTTTCGATAATCTCAATCATTTCCGGGATATAATCTGTTGCGGCAGGATAGTGCTCAGCGGGTTCAATATAAAGTTTTTCAAGATCCGAAAAAAATGCATCTATATACGTTTTCGTATACTCCCGAAGCGGGATACCTTGCTCAATCGACGCACGAATCGTTTTATCATCCACATCCGTTAAATTCTGCACCTGAGTCACTTCAAATCCACTAAACTTAATGTACCGACGGAGCAGGTCTTCAAACATATAGGCCCGATAATTACCTATATGTGCATAGTTATAAACCGTAGGCCCACAGGTATACATGCGTACATGTTTCCCATCGATCGGAAGAAGCTCCTCCTTCGTTCGGCTCATGGTGTTATACACTTTAAACGCCATTTCTACTCGCCCTCCAACTCAACGGCAGGTGCATCCTTCCAAAGCTTCTCCAGATCATAAAATTCACGCAATTCACGCTCGAATATATGAACCATAATACCGTGGTAATCCATAATCATCCAACCGCTATCAGGAACGCCCTGCTTACGGTAGCCCTTGAATCCCGCATCTTTAAAGAGTCGTTGCAGTCCGTCGTGAAGCGCTTTCAAGTGCGGCTTATTCGCTCCGGTCGCAATAATGAAATAGTCGGCAATATTTGCATGCTCGCGCAAATCCAGCATCACGATATCTTCCGCCTTCCGATCCTTAAGAAATTCCACCATTTGTTTAATCAATTCTAAATCTTTTTCCATAATTTCCTCTCATCCTGATAAAGGCCATGTTCTTTAATATAGCTCTCAACTTCCGGGGAAACCAGATACTGGATCCCCCGCCCTTTAGATGCCCGAGCACGAATTTCTGTTGATGAAATATCGATTAAATGTGTCTCAAATAGATTGGCCAATAGCTTTTCTTTGTCGTTTGTCGGCAACTTCATTTCTTCAGTGATTTTTTCAAAAATATTCATACCCGGTCGCATAAACGAAGCAACCTCGCACAGGCCGAGCAACTCGTCAATCCTGTACCAATTATGCAGGTCCACTAATGTGTCGCTACCCACAACAAGTATCAAATTTGATGCGGGTTGAGAATGCTTCAACCCTTTAATCGTATCAATAGAATACGAAATACCACCGCGATCTATTTCCTGTCTCGATACCGAAAATTTATGGTTCGATTCAATAGCAAGTTGAAGCATATTGAGTCGATGCGAAGCATCTTGTATATGCACATGTTGCTTATGCGGAGGAGTCGATGCCGGAATAAAAATGAGTTCTGAAAGATTCAGTTTTTCAACTGCATCCTGGGCAACAATTAGATGCCCCAAATGCACGGGATCAAACGAGCCCCCCATTATTCCAATACGTTTAACCGTTGAGGAAGGTGATGCCATAATTCGACCCGCCTGCAGTAAGTCAATAGCCTAGTACCATTGTTGCCAAATTTTAACTACATCGCCCGCTTCAATCTTAATATCCTTAGACGGATCTCTCTCAAGCTTCTTCAGATTATAGGTGTAAATTTTACCCTGTCGGCTGACGGTAACTTTTTTCATATTTGCAAATGATGTAGGGCCACGTGCGCCTGCAATCGCCTGCAAAAGCGTTGTTCCACTCATGAGTTGGAATTGACCCGGCTGATTCACCTCGCCCTGCATATAATAAACCTTTGCCGTCATGGTAACATTCACGGAGATATGCTTATAAATTCCGCCGGAAATATAAGCCTGCTCAATTTTATCTTCCAAAGCCGATGTGGTAAGTCCTGCTGCCATGATCGGATCCATACGGTGTAACAGACTAACTTCACCGTTTTCATCAATAACCAGATCGAGTGCTTGCTGTTCCATAATTCCGCTGAACCGGATATAGACGGGATCTAACGGTTTCAGGGTATAAGCGCCGATCGCAGTCGTAGATGCTCCCATAAGTTCCGGAGAGTTTTCATCCACTAAGGAGGAGTTAACGGGCTGTATTACACATCCCATCAATCCTATTAAAGCTACCAAAGAAATAAAAGTAAGTATCGTACGCATCATTATTCAAACCTCAACCCTAGGGTATATCTAAACATTATCATCCATCGGCTCTTCACTCTGAGAGGTGTGATAGTAGTCCGAATAGTAAGAGTGGTAATAGTAATAGTAATCATCACGCAT
>JAUUYK010000199.1 GCA_030588285.1 Kiritimatiellales bacterium | reverse complement strand
TCTCGAAACGCTCGACTGGGACAAAATGCCGCCGGCCCCCGCGCTGCCCAAAGAGATCATCATGAAATCTCGCGACAAATATCTCGAAGCCTACAAACTCCTGACCGGAACCGAGCTGGAGCTTTAATCTTCTCTATCCACAGATTACGCGGATTACACTGGTTTTCAATCCGCGTAATCGGTGAAATCTGCGGACCAAAATGACCCCCTTTCTCCAAAACTTTCTCGACTACATTTCGCTAGAACGCGGGCTCAGCATTAATACACGCAAAGCCTATGCGGATGATCTGGGGCAATTCTTAAGATTCATCGAACAGAAAGGGCTGACTTCGCTGAACCAAGTCAGCCGAAAACAAATCCTCGATCACTTACTCGCAATGAAAGCGCGCGGTATGTCGACGAATTCGATTTCGCGCCATTTAGTCTCTATAAAGGTCTTTTTCCGGTATCTCCAACAAGAGGGGTTGCTTGATAAAAATGTGACCGATACGATGGATTCTCCCAAACTATGGAAAATCCTGCCGGACATCCTTTCGGAAAAAGAAGTCAGATTACTACTGGATGCCCCGAACTTGCAAAAGCCCTTGGGAGTGCGCGATCGCGCTATTTTAGAACTGTTCTACGCCTCAGGCTTGCGTGTATCTGAATTGGCCGATCTAAAACTTTCCGACCTACATATCGACGACGGCTATATTCGCGTGATTGGAAAAGGGCGAAAAGAGCGCGTAATCCCCGTCGCCAAAAACTCGTCCGATCTTTTGGAGCGCTACCTCGAAGAGGTTCGGCCACTGCTCTGCGAAAACCCGCATCTTCTAAATGTATTTGTCTCCAAACGCGAGACCTCCCTTTGCCGTCAACGGCTTTGGCAGATTATTAAAAAATACACAAAAGACGCAGGCATCATGAAAAACGTTACACCCCATACCCTGCGCCACTCCTTCGCCAGCCACCTCCTGCAAAATGGAGCCCCCTTACGGGTGATCCAAGAACTGCTCGGCCACGTCGACATTGCCACCACCCAACTCTATACCCACGTCGATCCCAACCGTTTAAAAACAATCCATCAGCAATTTCATCCTCGGGCATAAAAAAAAATAAACCCAACTAAACCCCGCTTTGTTCGCATCATATAAAAAATAAGGCCTAAAGGAATTTTTTCCGCAGAGGGTTTTTCGAGCTTTCAATC
Source organism: Kiritimatiellales bacterium (assembly GCA_030588285.1). The sequence goes on along the minus strand of JAUUYK010000199.1, from coordinate 1,734 downwards.
CTCCGTACTTTCATTATTCTTTTCACTACTCTAAACATTTCAGATCGACACCGTTAGATATGGATGACTATGGCACATTTTAAATATATAGGTCGGTCAAAGAAAGGGGAACGGGTTGAAGGCGTGGTTGAATCGAACGATCGCGCCGGAGCCGTTCGCATTATTGAATCGATGGGCCAGATTCCCATTTCGGTGAATGAAACCACAAAAACGGTAAATCAGAAACTTGGCGAAAAAAAGAAGTTCCATTTTGATTTAGGATTTCAACGCAAACCTAAAATGAAACTGCAGGACTTACTCCTGTTTTCCAGAGAACTATCGGACCTCGTTGCCTCCGGCATGACCATCGGGCGCGCACTGCATGCGCTTTCCGGTCGAAAAGATGAAACTCCAGTGGGAAAAATTATTTTAACTCTGCGCGATGAAATTGTGCAGGGCACCTCGTTCTCTGATGCGCTGGAGCTCTATCCCGAAACCTTCTCTTCCTTATACGTCAATCTCGTCCGCGCGGGTGAAGCCAGTGGCAACCTTCCGCTGGCGTTGGAAAATATCTGCATCCATTATGAACGCGTGCAGGATGCGCGGAGCAAAGTTATTTCCGCACTGGTCTATCCCGCCATTGTCATGATTGTCGGGGGCGTGGCGGTTATTGGATTAATGATTTTTATTGTACCCAAATTTGCCAATACGTTTGATGAAATGGGAGCCACTCTGCCGAAGGCAACGTTAATGCTGATGAGCATAAGTACCTTTATTACACGCTACGGAATCATTCTGGTTGCGTTGCTTATTGGGGCCTCCATTATACTTAAAAAATGGGTTAAGCACGGTAACGGACAACGAATCTGGCACAAGGTTCAATTGGAAATTCCGATTATGGGTGCGGTTATCAAAACCAATGCCTATGCCCATTTCTCGCGAACCTTCGGAACGCTGCTACAAAATGGCGTCTCGATTCTGCCCGCCCTTGGCATTGTGCAGAAGACCATTGATAATGTAATTATTTCCGCCGAAATTGAGAAAGCCCGCGAACGCGTAACCGACGGGGCGAACATTTCTAAACCGTTGGCGCAGGGCAAAGTTTTTCCAAGCCTCATGATTGATATGCTGGCGGTTGGCGAAGAGACCGGCGATATGGCCGGCGCGCTGACCCATATTACCCGACGCTACGACACGGAGCTGGATCGGTTGGTCCAAACCTGCACCACCGTTCTTGAACCGCTTTTAATTGTGCTGGTTGCCATTGTTGTGGGCGGCATTGCCATTGCCCTGCTGCTCCCCGTTTTAACGCTTACCGATTCATTACACGTTTAATCCACTAGTTAAGGAGAAGAGATATGAACACAAAAAAACAGGACAAACACCTAAGCAAAAAGTCAGGTTTCACCCTGATTGAAATCATTCTCGTGGTCGTGATCATCGGTATTCTAGCCGGCATCGGCATTCCTAAATTGGGCGGAAAATCGGATAAAGCCAAGATTGCTCAGGCGCAAGGAAATATTCAAATGCTGGGCATGGCGATTCGGGAATATGAAATTATGAACGGCGACTATCCTTCCAGCCTCGACGGCTTACTCGACGAATCAAAAGGCGGCCCGTTCCTAGAAAAGAAATCCATTCCGACCGATCCATGGGGAACGCCCTATGTTTATGCTGCTCCGGGTTCACACAACAGCCACACCTTCGATATGTCCTGCACCTCGTCGAAAGGGGTACTCATTAATAATTGGGAGT
>JAUUYK010000123.1 GCA_030588285.1 Kiritimatiellales bacterium | reverse complement strand
GAATAGACTCTTGCGCCAGGCCTTGAGTTGCGGATTTAATTTTGAGCTACTCAATCAATTCAAAAATAACCGGCTTCATCCCATTGGCGGCCCCATTCCGCAACCCTTGGCCGGTAGCCTTAAGGAAAATTCTCCCTACAGTTTCGATCTAAAAAAGGCGAAGCAACTCTTGGCTGAAGCGGGATATCCGGGCGGAATTGATCGTGCAACCGGACGGCGGTTAGAGCTGACGGTGGAGTTGGGAAAAGCATCTTCTAACGTGCGTCAGATGATGGAACTCATGGCCGATATGTATCAAAAAATGGGGGTGATTCTGAAGGCTTCATATAACACCTGGCCCTCCTTTATTGAAAAAATGAACCGCCGACAGGCTCAAATCTTTCAATTGAGTTGGGTGGCGGATTACCCCGACGCCGAAAACTTTTTGCAACTTTTTTATAGCAAGAACGAGTCGCCCGGCCCCAATCATAGTAACTATCGAAATGCGGATATTGACCGGATGTATGAGCAAACCCGTACGATGCTTCCCTCGCCGGATCGGACTGAAATTTATGCCGCCATGTCGGATATTATTATTGAAGAGTGCCCTTGGATTTTTATGTTTCAGCCGATGGATTTTGGGCTGACACATCGTTGGTATGAAAACTATATTCCACACGCTTTTCCGTATGGCATGAGTAAATATTTAAAGGTGAATTCGACGGTGCGTGAGGAATGGCTTCGCACAAATGGCGACCATAATATTGATCTGTCGGGAGCGAAATAACGGATGTTTAACTATATCCTAAAACGAATGCTACAAATGATTCCGACGGTGATCGGGGTTATTCTTCTGACGTTTGTGCTCTTTAACATTGTTCCGAACGATCTGGCTGCAATTGCGCTGGGAAAAAACGTTACCCTCGAAATGTTGGAAGATTTTGACCAGCAACGCGGACTGAATAAACCGCTCTTTTTTGGGACAAAGGCAAAAACGCGCGCTTACGCTGATCAGGATTTTACAAAAGGTTCCGGACGCTGGCGTAATGGGTCGAACGTTATTTATTCCGACGAATCAGGAACGGTCGTAATTCAGCCAAACGCCGAAATTAATCCTGTGGCATTCAGCCTTAAACCCGATCAAACGTTTGCATGGAAAATAAAGTATCGCGGCGCGGGTATGCTGGCCAACGTTCCTCTTTCTTCCGTAAATTGGGAAACGACAACAGTTCGTTTTCAGGGCGTAGCGGGGCCCGGGTTTTTGACGACCGATGATTCATTGGAAATTAAGTCGCTCCGATTGCGTCGAATTCAGTCCAATCCGTTCGATTCCCAGTTACTGTTCTATGCCAAACAACTTGCGCGGGGGGATTTGGGCACCTCGGAATACTTTAAACAACCGGTTTCAAAACTTTTGAAAGATGGTGTTTTGCCTTCGCTTTCGCTAACCGTGCCAATCTTTTTTATTGGCGTGATCGTTTCGATCAGCCTGGCGTTGGTTTGTGCCTTTTTTCGAAATCAGTTTATCGATCGATTTTTGGTTGTTTTTGCCGTTGCGTTGATGAGTATTAACTACCTGATTTATATCGTGGCCGGGCAATATGTTCTGGCCTACAAAATGGGGATTTTTCCCGTTTGGGGATTTGAATCGGTTAAATATTTGGCGCTTCCCGTTCTTATCGGGGTCATTAGTGGTGTCGGGGCAAATGTTCGATTTTACCGCACCGTGATGCTCGATGAAATGTATAAGGACTATGTTCGAACGGCCTTCGCTAAAGGCGTTTCCAAGCCTCGGGTTCTTTTTGTGCATGTATTAAAAAATGCAATGATTCCGATCATTACCAATGTCGTGATTGCCATTCCATTTCTTTATACCGGCTCGCTTCTGCTGGAAAACTTTTTTGGAATTCCCGGCCTCGGATATTTAGGAATCAACGCGATTCTTTCATCGGATGTAGATGTGGTGCGGGCGCTCGTTTTAATCGGGGCGCTGCTCTTCGTGGCGGCGAACCTGATTACGGATATTTGTTATGCCGCGGTTGATCCCCGTGTGAAACTGAAATAATTATTTATGCTTAAAAACGGACAGAGTTTGTGGGGCGATGCCTGGTGGCGGTTAAAGAAAAACCGGATCGCCATGATCTGTCTTGCGCTCGTTGTGTTCTTTACCCTATTGGCCATTTATGGAGAAGGGGTTTATCAGTATCATCGGATAAATGACAGTACGCCAGCCTATCTAACGACCAACCTTGACGTTGCTTACGAAGCACCGAGTTTCCGGCATTGGATGGGAACCGATGGCCTTGGCCGCGATGTGATGACGCGATTAGTGCAAGGGGTTCGGATTGCATATAAGGTCGGCATTATTACCTCGCTTATCGCAATTCCGATCGGTGTTTTTCTCGGGTGTCTGGCCGGATTTTTTGGCGGGAAGGTCGATGATTTTATCGTTTGGCTCTATTCTACTTTTGCCTCGATGCCCGGCCTGTTATTTATTTTAGCCATTGCAATGGTGGTTCCGGACAATGGATTACTCGGCGTCTATTTAGGAATTGGTTTAACGACGTGGGTCGGGTTGTGCCGCCTTGTGCGCGGGGAGGTGTTGAAGCATAAGGAACAAACCTATGTTCAGGCTGCAAAAGCGTTGGGCATTGGTTCGGGGCGTATCATGTTTAAGCATATTCTTCCCAATATTCTGCATATCGTGATTGTGACCTTCACATTGCGATTTCCGGCGGCGGTGGGCACCGAGGTGATCATGAGCTACCTTGGGATTGGCGTGCAAGGCGAACCCTCATGGGGGCTAATGATCGACTCTGCCCGCATGCGCCTATGGCAGGGTATGTGGTGGGAAATGACCTTTGTGACCCTGGCGCTCTTTCTTTTAGTACTGGCTTTTAACCTGCTCGGCGATGCCTTGCGGGATGCATTGGATCCTCGTTTAAATGACTAAATCGGATAACATTTTAGAAGTACAAAACCTGCGCGTTCATTTTGGACGAGGCGAGGATTTGGTGAAGGCGGTGGACGATGTTTCATTTTCGATTGGGCGTGGAGAAACACTAGCTCTTGTTGGCGAAAGTGGGAGTGGTAAGAGCATCAGCGCACTATCAATCACGAAGCTGGTTCCGCGTGCGGCAAGCTACGCCGGTGGACAGGTGCTTTTTAATGGAACGAATATGCTGACGCTATCTGAGCGCGAGCTGCGCAAGATTCGTGGCCGTCAGATTTCCTATATTTTCCAAGAGCCGATGAGTTCGTTTAATCCGGTATTCACCATCGGTTGGCAAATCGAAGAGGCGATCCGATTGCATCGCAAGGGCATCAATCGAAAAGCGGAGGTGAAGCGCTTGCTGGATTTGGTCCATCTGCCGGATCGTCTGGTTTCGGCCTATCCGCACCAGATGAGTGGCGGGCAGTTGCAACGCTGCATGATTGCCATGGCGCTGGCCTGCTCGCCCGAGTTGCTGGTAGCCGACGAACCGACCACTGCGCTCGACGTTACCGTCCAACGCGAAATTCTAAATCTGCTTGCTGAACTCAGCGAAAAGGTGGGTCTTTCCGTTCTGATGATCACGTATAACTTTGGAATTGTTGCCGACCTTGCCGACCGAGTCTATGTGATGCAACAGGGCAAGATTGTGGAGGAGGGGAATACGCGGAAAATCCTCTACGACCCGCAGCACGAATATACCCAGCAACTCATGGCCGCTGTTCCGCGTTTGCGTCCCGTGCGACAGGAATATTTAATCCCAGCGAATCTGGTGGATGAAAATGAAAAATAAGTTGTCAGAGTCCTTCGTTTCTTTTAGCGAGGCGGGGGGTAAAAAACTGCTTGATGTTGAGCGCTTGAATGTCGTTTATGGCCATGGTTTGGATGCCGTGCATGCCGTTAAGGACGTTACTTTTTATATAAAACCGGGCGAGATTTTTGGATTGGTCGGGGAGAGCGGGTGCGGAAAAAGTTCACTCGGAAAAGCCATCATTCGCTTGGTGGATCCAAGCTCTGGAAAAATAAATTTTAAGGGCGCCGATGTCGCTACTCTTAAAGGGCCTGCGCTTAAAACCTACCGGCAGGAAGTGCAAATGATTTTTCAAGATCCGTATGGATCGCTCAATCCGCGCATGAAGGTGGGTAATGCGATTGTTGATGTGCTGGAAGTGCATCGGATCGGTAAGAATATGGCCGAGCGCCGCGAGCGTGTGGCGGAGTTGTTTACGGCGATCGGGCTGGATCCCAATTGGGCGTGGCGTTATCCGCACGAATTTTCTGGTGGTCAGCGCCAACGCATCTGTATTGCGCGGGCCCTCGCGTTGAATCCTGACTTGCTAGTGGCCGACGAACCGGTTTCTGCGCTAGACGTTTCTGTGCAGGCCGAAATTCTTCAACTCTTGGAAGAACTGCGTGCCACCCGCCAGTTGGCTTTCCTGTTCGTTAGTCACGACCTCGCTGTCGTGCGCAACGTCTGTGATCGGGTGGCAGTGATGTTTAATG
>JAUUYK010000056.1 GCA_030588285.1 Kiritimatiellales bacterium | reverse complement strand
GCGCCAGCTCGAACGAGCGAGCTCCTCTGTTTTTGTTTTTGCCATTCGGGGAATATAGAGGATTCAGTCCTTCCAAATCAAAACATTGGAATACCTATTTAAAGGTCCCCCGGAAACACACCCAATTACGCAAATAAAGAAACCCCGACGTATTTCATTGGTTTGCTCATTCAAGAATGCTTACTATCCAAGGTAATTAACCCCATGAGGATCAGCTATGACTAAAAAGACTCTTGCACTATTCGCCGTTTTATTAAGCGCCGGTTTCTTGACGAGCACATCCATTGCCGACACGAGTGTAACCGCCTACGGAACCTATTGGGATGGCGAAGATCCAGGAAAAGGTGCCGGACTGCGCCTTAAAAAAACTATCTTAGGTTTTGGCGCGATTGAAGGTCGAGGAGGTTACGTGACATTTGATGACACCAAGACCGATATCATTCCACTCGATTTCTCGCTCAATCTTCGTCTCCCATTTATGATTTCCCCTTATGCGGGCATCGGTGCGAGCTATAACATTACCCAGTCAGATACCCCGAGCCTAGACACCAACACGACCGGCTATTTTGGTCAGATTGGGGTAGAAGCTACTTTTTTGCTGGTGGGCGCCATGGCTGAGATTCGATGGAACGACGTTGAAGGAAGCTATTTTGACGGCACCTCGCTCAACCTGGGTCTATTGGTCAAATGGTAGTATAACGGGACAATAGAGATCGGGAGGGGCACTCCCTTTAATAATCCCAACAGAACGAAAGAAGCCTGCATTTAACCTGCAATTTCAATTGGAAATTGCAGGTTCCATTCAAATATATTCCGAGCCTCTACTGCAATGCTTCGGGAATTTTAAAGGTATATTGCTCATTGGTTTTTTTTTGTAAAATAGAACAGTGCGGTTCAATAATGCCTAATGCTTCCGGCAGCCGACCTTCTGGCAATGAATCGAGCCAAGAATCAATATCAATACGCAACCACGCCCCGCCCTTCTCATTGGAAAGAGGATTCTGCAATAACGCGGGATATTCAACGGGAAAAATATCTTTCAGTTCCTGCATCATTTGATACGAAAGCGCATAGGCATCACGCCGAGAACGCATGAAGTTCCGCCGCCAATTCCCCCAGTCTACATTTATCGACTCACAAAATTCTTCAGAAAATACAGTGGCAATGCCCTCCATGTACCAATCGGTAATTTTGGGATTAATCAGGTGGGCACATTCATGGCCGAGCAAGGCATAATAGTTCCGATGATCGGGATCGACTCCAATATAGATCACAAACAACCCACTCGTTGAATCTACACATTGAGTTAGTGAAAAATCCTCGGCGATTCGATAACGGCGCGCTTCCTTCGTTCTTCGGGACCGGCGTAACAGCACCTGCTTAACAGGAATCGTCGGTTCACCAAACTCGGCAGTCGCTCGTGCAAGGCCATTGGAAACGAAAGCAAACGAAGCCGGGTCATCGATCGGTTGATATGCATCATGCCATGCGCCAGGCGGCTTATTTTCTGACAAACTCATGCAACCGGTCAGACCCAATAAAATCAAGATGACCGCCCCAGCGAAAGGCGTGAATTGCCCAACCACCGATCTTCGCATGCCCTTCACCAACTAGGCTTCCATTAATTCTTCAACACGCTCACAGATCAGATGCATCATCGTTTCATGACCTTCTTGAATCCGCGGCGTATGCGACGAACAGGAGATCGAAAGTGTTAAATCAGCCAATGCCAACAATTTTCCACCGGTGCCCCCCGTAAATGCCACGGTTTTAATCCCAGCATCCGTGGCGGCACGAAAAGCGCGGAGAATATTTTCTGAATTCCCGGAGGTTGAGAAACCAACCAGCATATCGCCGGAGCGACCGAGGCCTTGCACCTGTTTTTCATAGATTTCATCAAATGAAAAGTCGTTACCGATCGAAGTCAGCACAGCAACATCTGCATTCAGCGCCAATCCGGCATACGGGCGACGGTTCATCAAAAAGCGATTCACTAACTCGCCAGCAAAGTGCTGGGCATCAGAGGCACTTCCACCATTACCGCATGCCATCACTTTTCCACCCGCTTTAAGACATTCAACCATTTCCTGAGCAATTATTTCGACGGTTGAAACTAGTTCAGTGAAAATCTGGTCCGAAACAGTACGTGCCTCAGCCTGTATTTTTTGTAAATCCATGGAAAGTCCTCATGCGAAGAGCTATTCGTCTTCAGCATCACCTGCAATTTTATGAGCGGGGGCACCGATAATTTCCTGCACATGGATCGTAATATCCCCGATCTCTTCGAGCCCAAGCGATTCACGTACACTTTCGCGCACACGTTGCTGCAATACTTGCGATAGTTCAGGAATCTTGTTTCCAGAAAGCACCTTCACGTTGATGGCAATATCCAACGTATTTTTATTTTTATGCAGCGTACTTTTAATGCTCTTGATTGCCGCAAATTCTTTACCGACTCGCTCAATAAAGTCCTGAATGGCTTTCGTACTGATCCCCACACTTCCTTCATCCGAATCAAATTTAATATAGTTACTTTTCTTTTGGCCAAAACCACTAACCCAATGCAGAACCACGGAAAGAATTAGAATTACGCCCAGGCCAATGCTGACGATCGGAATTTCCAACGCATCGGAAATACCCTGACCCACCTCCCGATTCATGGTATTTCCATAAATCAGCCCGCCCCCAATCAAAAGGAGTAAGAGTGTTGTTACCGTATTACCAAGACTTCCCGAGCGCTTTGTCATGATCTATGCTCCAGCTTTCTTTTCACTTACATTCCGAATGCCCTGAACAATCACGTTAACCGCATAAACTTTCTGGCCCGTCATATTTTCAACGGCTTCTTTCACCGCCGCCTGAAGTTGAACACAAATATCAGGAATATTGATGCCATACTCCAAGACAACCATAAGGTCGATCGTAAGCAATTCTTCACTTTCGTTCTCAATCCGAATGCCTTTGTCTTTTGATTTTTTGCCTATGATTCCGGCAAGATCATCTGCGAGCGATCCGTGCAACTCCACAACACCCGGAACATTTTTTGCGGTTTCGTGCGCAATAATTGCCACGACGTTATTGTTGATGCTGATCTGTCCATACTGGGAACCGGAGGTCTCGGCCACCGCGAAATCCTGCGTATCTGCCACTGCATTTCCTACTTGATGTTCCATAGCCATACTCCTTGTACTTATTTTGAAATCAGAAATGATTCCTGCATGAATTTTTCAAGATAGGCCGTGTTATACGTGCCTTCCACAAACCGCCCATCAACCAACAGGGCTTCTCCCAGCGGAACCGAAGTGTGTGGTCCGTTGATAGTAAACTCCTCGAGTGCCCGTCGCATACGCATCAATGCTTCATCCCGATCTTTTCCTACAGCAATAATCTTTCCGATCATACTGTCGTAATACGGTGAAATCGTATAACCAGAATACACATGCGAATCAATACGAATGCCGGGGCCGCCTGGAAAATGAACGGCTTCCACAGGCCCCGGAGACGGGGTAAAATTATTGTAAGGATCTTCAGCATTCACCCGATACTCAATGGCATGGCCAGAAATCACAACTTCATCCTGTGTAAAGGACAACTTTTCACCTGCGGCCACACGAATCTGCTCTTTCATTAAATCAATCCCGCTCACCTCTTCGGAAACCGTATGCTCCACCTGAATACGGGTATTCATTTCCATGAAGTAAAACTGCTTTGCCGTTTCATCATAGAGAAATTCAAGCGTGCCGGCGCTATCATAGTCGACCGCCTTAGCCGCCCGGACGGCGGCATCACCGAGAGCTTTACGCTCTTCATCGGAAAGGGTTGGGCACGGAGCCTCTTCCACCAGTTTTTGATGGCGACGCTGAATGGAGCAATCGCGTTCACCGAGGTGGCAAACATTCCCATGTTTATCCCCGATAATCTGCACCTCAACATGCCGAGCAGACTCAATATATTTTTCCATGAACAAATCGGGATTACCAAAGTTATTTGCGCCTTCGGCCGCAGCCGCCATGAATCCCTGAACTAAACTAACGTCGTTACGCGCCACGCGCATACCTTTTCCGCCGCCTCCGGCCACCGCCTTAAGCAACACGGGATAGCCCATTTTCCGCGCCAGAGCAAGGGCATCATCAGACGTCGGCAAAATTCCATCTGAGCCAGGAGTAATCGGCACGCCGGCAGCTTTCATCGTATCGCGGGCAATGGCCTTATCGCCCATATTCCGAATGCAATCCGGCGAAGGGCCGATGAAGGTGATGTTGCAATTCGCGCAAATTTCCGCAAAGTGAGCATTTTCAGCGAGAAACCCGTACCCCGGATGAATAGCATCCACATCCGCGACTTCTGCAGCACTAATGATATTGGTAATTTTTAGGTAGCTTTCACTCGCCGCTGCAGGCCCGATGCAAATGGCCTCATCGGCCATTTGAACATGCAGCGAGTCCGCGTCAACATCAGAGTAGACCGCAACCGAAGCAATACCCAATTCCTTACAAGCTCGAATAATACGCAGAGCAATTTCGCCACGATTGGCAATTAAAACCTTTTTAAACATGGGCGACTCCCTTATTTCGGTTCAACGAGGAAGAGTGGCTGTCCGTATTGGACCGGCGAAGCATCATCAACGAGAATCTTTTTAATGACGCCCTTCACGTCGGCCTTAATTTCGTTCATAACTTTCATCGCTTCAATAATGCAAACCACCGTGTCTTCCGAAACCTCCTTGCCGACCACCGCAAAATTTTCCGCATCCGGCGCAGGTTTCTGATAAAATGTTCCAACAATTGGAGACGGGATTTCAATCAACCCATCATCTTCATCCGCCGGCGCAACGACAGCCGGTGCCACGGCAGTTGGTGCAACAGCAGGCGCAACAACCGGAGCTGCATATACCACTTGGGGTTCATTACTTCCGCGTTTTAGCGCCAACTCAAATTCTTCGTCTTTCATCGAAAACTCGGTCAAGTCGTTCGACTTCATCAGCTCGACAATACGTTTGATATCCTTAATTTCCATAGTCACCTTCTCCTGTTTGAAAATTTTACAACTTCAGCAAATAAACAATATTTCCCCGGCATTGCCTAGCCCTAAACAACATCGACTTCTTTAAATTCTCAAAAAAATAATCCGAAAAATATCTCGCATGAAAAATCTACGGCGATGCAAAACATACAAATCAAAAATTTGCCTCTACAAGACCGCCAAGTCCACCGCATCCCCCGAGAGAAAAAACCTCGGCCATACCCGTTTATTGAAAAACAAACATACGCACCCAATAAAATTCTACCCCGCGATTGGCATCGTTATATCCGCTCTCCTCCGTTCTCAACACCGCAATTCCGATTCCCCGCCCTCAGACGGAGTGTTGCCGCTTATTTTCACGCAACTGAATTTACCCGCCTTGCTAGGAAAACAAAAAGGCCCCAGCTTTCACTGGGCCCTTTCAGAAGATTTCCCACCATTGCTACAAGAGAAACTCCCCTCTACAACGCCTGAATGGTAGGAACTGTTTTCTACTTTTGGTTCTCTATTTTATAGAGGAACTATCCAGTACAGATTACAAATCGATCCCCATACCTGCCCCGACCCCATAAATGAAGTCGCGGCACTATTTTAAACCTTAGTTATTGGACGTCATTTCGGTAGATTCAAGCGCTTCTTTTGCGGCCTGTTCTTTCAGAAAAGCCTGCACCCGACGCTCCACGCGCTCATCCTCCTTCTGCTTCATCGACTTTTCCATGTCTTCAAGCTTGTCGGCTTCTTCAGCCTTATAAATTTCACGACCTGATTTGTGTAGTTTTTCACTGTTCGCATCTTTAATCATCCGCCTGCGAGCCAATTCAGAACTTTCTGGCAAACTTCCATCCAATGTAATTTCTTGCGTATTGGCCAACCCTACGGTTACGAAGATGATCGTTTCAGTCTGATCAGAAGCAATCTGCTTCCAGGAGAACAAACGGCCCAAGAACGGGATGCTACCAAGCAGAGGAACTTTCCGTTCTTTTATGCTATCTATAACCTCGGTTAGTCCGCCAATCGCAGCCGTTTGCCCGCTGGCTAGATTGAAAACAGTTTCAACGGTCTTCTCATCAATAATAGGGTAGCTATTATCTTCACCGGCTTCTTTGTCACCAAATTTACGGGTCAGAGAAGGCTTGATATTAATCGTGATATTACTCGAGGTATTGATGGATGGCGTTACATCCAGTCGAATACCATACTCAAAAAATGGCATATCCGGATCGAGCGTGAATGTTACAGTATCCAATGCGCCATCCGTAGCCGATTGCTGACGATCCTGCTTAAGGTTAGGCTCTTTACGGACAATTGAGATGCTGGCGTGTTCCTCATTCGCCACAATCAGTTTCGGATTTGAGACCACGTTCACACCGCGTTCCGATTCGAGAGCATTCAACACCACGTTAAACTGATCGACATCCAATACACTCGTAAACATATGTTCTGAAAACTTAGAAATTACAGCGGCTGGCCCTAAATCTGAAACCTGACGTCCATCAGCATACGTCTGTTGCGAAGCACCAACTGAAGCAGAAAATCCTCCTTCACCATTCTCATCCAGCCCGAGACTTTTCCACTCGACACCCAAATCAAGCTTTGTTCCATCGCTCAACTCCATAAACTTGGATTC
>JAUUYK010000212.1 GCA_030588285.1 Kiritimatiellales bacterium | reverse complement strand
ACCAGTGAAGCAGTGGCAAGCATGATTTCAAACTGGCTAAAAACCATGTTCCGTGCAAACCCGCTCCGGATAATCGGCTATCTGTTTTCTCGTGGTGTATTTAAAGAAATGCGCGCTCATGCAGATCCTTCCAGCTACGGCGGAGCACCACTGTTGGGTGCAAATGGTATTGTTTTTATCGGCCATGGATCGTCGAATGCCTTTGCCACGTTCAACGGAATTCGTGCAGCATCCGAAGCGTTGGATCATGATTTAAATCATTTGATCGAAGCGGAACTAAAGAGTATAAAAACTGAAGCTTAGTACTATTACCGGAACGCTTGCATGGACTCCAAACGTATAGTTTCAATCATAGGAACGGGATCGTATGTGCCTGAAAAGGTACTCACAAATAAAGATCTCGAACACATCGTCGACACGTCGGATGAATGGATTTATTCCCGTACAGGCATGCGTGAACGCCGTATTGCCGCCGCGGATCAGGCCTCTTCTGACCTAGGTGCGGAGGCCGCAAAAAAAGCGCTGGCTGATGCCGGAATCGGTGCCGATGAAATCGATCTTATTATCGTTGCAACCCTTTCTCCTGATATGTTTTTTCCCAGCACAGCCTGTTTTGTGCAGGAAAAAATAGGGGCTAAAAATGCATTTTGTTTTGATCTTGGGGCGGCGTGCTCTGGATTTCTATTTGCGTTGGATAATGCCCGGAATCAGATTGCCTGCGGGTCGATTAAAACGGCGTTGGTGATTGGTGCCGAAAAAATGAGTACCTTTATCGACTGGGAAGACCGAAGCACGTGCATTCTTTTTGGCGACGGTGCTGGAGCGGCCATTTTGCGTGCTGGCGGGGAAGGGCGTGGCGTGATGAATTCAGTGATGGGCTCTGATGGATCGCTGGCCAACCTTCTTTCAACACCCGGTGGTGGCAGTCGTAATCCAATTTCTCATGAGATGATTGATCAAAAACAACACTTTCTAAAGATGGAAGGTCGCGATGTTTTTAAACATGCGGTCGTGCGGATGGCCGATGCCGTTCTTGAGGTTTTAGAAAAAAACGGAGTCTCTTCCGACGAAATTAAATGTTTTATCCCGCATCAGGCGAATATCCGTATTATTTCAGCGATTTCTAAGCGACTTGGTGTGGCGGATCGTATGTATACCAACGTTGAAAAATATGCGAATACCTCGTCAGCCGCTTTGGCCATTGCGCTTGATGAAGCCGTGAAAGAGGGCGTCATTCAAAAAGGCGACCTGGTTGTATTGACCGTTTTCGGCGGCGGATTTACGTGGGGTGCAAATGTTTTGGAGTGGAATAAATAATGAAAAAAGCAATCATTTTTCCCGGACAGGGATCACAAGTTGTTGGAATGGGGAACGATCTAGCGGAGGCCATTCCTGCGTGTAAAGCGCTGTTTGACCGCGCCAACGAAATCCTCGGCTATGATTTGGCTCAAATCTGTTTTGAAGGCCCTCAGGAAGAGCTGAATAAATCTAATCATGCCCAACTCGGCATATTCGTGACGAGTGCTGCGGCATTTCAGGCGTTGCAACTGAAGCAACCCGATCTTAAATACGATATTTTGGCCGGCCATAGTTTGGGCGAATGGACCGCCCTTTATGTTGCTGGCGTGGTCAGTTTTGACGACACGATTAAAATTCTTAAAGCGCGCGGTGAATATATGCAGGCCGCATGCGAAGAAAACTCCGGAGCCATGCTTGCGGTGATGAATATGGATGGCGATGTGCTTGTCGACCTTGCTCTTCAGGCGGGATGCTATGTGGCTAATTTTAATTCGCGGTCGCAGACCGTTCTGTCTGGCTCAGTCGAATCTATGGATACCGTTGAGCGGTTGGTAAAAGAAGCCGGAGCCAAACGCGCGATTCGTTTGCCAGTTGCTGGTGCGTTTCATTCTCCGCTTATGCAATCTGCAGCGGATAAGATGAATGCCTTTCTTGCGGACATTGAATTATCTCAGCCCAGTACGCCTGTGCTCTCCAATGTTACAGCCGATGTTCATGACCTCTCTTCCATTCGGAATAATATGGTTAAGCAAATTGTCTCGTCGGTGCAGTGGGTTTCCTCGGTTCAAAAACTCGTTTTAGACGGCGTTGAAGAGGTTGTTGAATGTGGTCCCGGTAAGGTTTTGGCAGGACTCATAAAGCGTATTGACAAGACCGTGACAGTCCGTAACATCGGTCAATTAAACGATATGGAAAAGGAATAAGGGGATACCAATGTTTGAATTAAACGATAAAGTAGCCATGGTTACCGGTGCCGCTCGCGGTTTGGGGCAGGCGATTGCGATTAAGATGGCTGAATCTGGTGCAGACGTTGCGCTGTGTGATCTCAATGCAGAATGGCTCGAAGAAACGGCTGAAAAAGTGAAAGCACTTGGGCGTCGGGCAGAATGTTATGGCGTGAATGTTGCCGATGGCGACAGTGTTAAGTTCGTTGT
Organism: Kiritimatiellales bacterium; assembly: GCA_030588285.1. The sequence goes on along the minus strand of JAUUYK010000212.1, from coordinate 98 downwards.
GAAGGCCATTGATACAGATTTTGGAAAGATTGACGTTCTCGTCAATATCGCCGGCATAAACAAAGATGGGCTCATCTTGCGTATGATCGAATACGATT
>JAUUYK010000086.1 GCA_030588285.1 Kiritimatiellales bacterium | reverse complement strand
CTGATTTTATATATTTCGAAGCTGTTTTAGGCGACATATTCGCCCTCATCGCCGCCGACTCGATTGTTCCACATTTTTGATATTCCATCCATAATCTCCTTACCTGTTGATCCGTAGTCCGCACTCACTTCCTCCTTCTTGAAAAGAGCGCAAATTATCGGCTAATTAATCAGTAGGTGTAATTGTCGCTGGCCAGTCCGAGCGCATTTTGCCTGACACGGTTCGTGACAGCATGCTCGAGGCTTATGATAAAGCGATTCAAAGCATGCCCGGGCTCGAGGTGAAATATCGAGAAATGGTTGAGGGCTACGAGGTGGAATTGTAGACCTACGTTTCTCGAGCGTTGCTTCCTTAATCTTCCCTTTTTATCATACTTTATGAAGTATGATAAAAGAGACGTTTTGGCGCAGGTGCGGTGGGTTGAATTGAAGTTGCGCGTTCTGAGACCTTATGGCACAGTGCCTCCATGAAATCAGGATTTTTTGATAAGCTTGTCAGCCATCTCGACCATTTAGATAAAGGAAGTCTGCAGACCTATTTTTTGCGTTTAGCGAAGGAAAAGGGCTTAATGGAAACCATCTTTCAAGCGCTGGAAGAGGGAATCATCGTGCTTGATCCGGCCGCACAGATTAGTTATGCCAACCGAGCGGCGGAGCAGTTCCTTGGCTTTACGCTTGAGAATGCAACCGGAACACCGATCGAGCGCTATTTAAAAGATATTCATTGGGATCTGATTCTCGATCTTGATGAATATGAATGGAGTCAGTTGGTTCGGCGTGAAATTGAAATCTCGTATCCTCAGCATCGATTTATGGAATTCTATGTGGTTCCATTGGCTGCGGTGGATGAAAATGAAGAGGGAGCCGTGGTTATTTTCCGCGATGTCACCCGCGAGCGAGAAACCACCGCCGAATCGATTGAGTCTGAGCGGGTGCATGCGTTAAGCCTACTCGCGGCGGGGGTGGCGCATGAAGTCGGAAATCCCTTAAACTCGATTAACATCCATTTGCAACTGCTCGACCGGGAGATTGGTTATTTGGGCGATGAAAAAGCAAAGGGGGAATTGAAGGAATTAGTCGATGTTTCTCGGAAAGAGGTGGAGCGTCTCGATACCATTATTCGACAATTCCTCAAGGCTCTTCGTCCTTCGTTGCCCGATCGAAAACCACACAAACTTTCCACGCTTATTGAAGAAACATTGACCGTGATGAAGCATGAAATAACCGATCGACGAATGTTGGTTGAAACCGATTTTCCTAAAGAAATTCCTGCTGTTGCAGTGGATGATACACAGGTGAAACAGGTCTTTTTCAATGTCGTAAAAAATGCACTTCAAGCGATGGCCGATGGCGGGATCTTAAAAATTGAGACGCTGTTATTTGATCGATTTGTCAGCGTGGTAGTTGAAGACAATGGACAGGGCATTGACCCCGAAAAGCTCGGTTCCATCTATGAACCGTTTCATACCACGAAAGCAGAGGGAACGGGATTGGGCATGATGATTGTTCAGCGCATCATGCGCGACCACGGCGGCGAGATTGAGATTAATACCGAGCCCGACCGAGGAACCCGATTGACCCTTCGTTTTCCGCGAGAAGATGCCCGCTTAAACCTTTTAGAAGCGCCAGATGGTAATGAGTGATGCGGAGTACGAAAAATGAGTAACCCTACAATTCTAATTGTTGATGATGAAAAGAGCGCGCGCGATGGATTGGTTCGGGCGTTGCGGCGCGATTATCGCGTATATGTGGCCGAAAATGGAAGGTCGGCTTTGACGGTGTTGGCGGCGCAAAAGATCGATGTTTTGTTAAGCGATGTCCGTATGCCGGGCATGGATGGCATCACGCTCATGCAACGGGCATTAGTCAATAATGCAGAGTTGATTTGTATTATTCTGACGGCCTATGGCGATGTTGAATTGGCGGTGGATGCCATGAAACGCGGCGCAACGGATTTTATGACGAAGCCGATTAATCTCGATAAACTCGAGTTGGTGCTCGGTCGCGTGTTGAAGGCTAAAAAGGTTGAGCTCGAAAATGAGCAATTGCGGATTCAGCTCGATAATAAATATGGGCTCGAAAATATTATTGGGAATTCCCCTGCGATGCAGGACGTTTTTGAGACGATTCGGCAGGTGGCTCATTCGCGCGCAACGGTTTTGATTCAAGGAGACAGCGGAACCGGGAAGGAGTTAGTGGCGAAGGCGATTCATCAGTTGAGTTCGCGCGTGAAGGGGCCATTTGTGGCGGTTCATTGTGCCGCGCTAACGCAGAATATTTTGGAGAGCGAATTATTTGGTCATGAAAAAGGAGCCTTTACGGGGGCAATGGAACGCCGAATTGGGCGTTTTGAAAAGGCCGATGGGGGGTCGCTAATTCTGGATGAAATCAGTGAGATTGATGCTTCGGTGCAGGTGAAACTTCTTCGCGCCTTGGAGGAACGCCAAATTGAACGGGTGGGGGGGGATATTCCGGTGGATGTTGATTCACGTTTGATCGCCGCGACCAACCGCGATTTGAAAGGTATGGTTGATGAAGGAAAATTTCGCGAGGACCTTTTTTATCGGCTCTACGTGGTGGTAATTACACTCCCACCACTGCGCGAACGGCAGGGTGATATCCTGCTTCTATTGACCCATTACCTTGCGTTATTCAATGAAGAGAATGCAAAACAGTTCGAGGGATTTACCCCCGAGGCCTATGCTCTGCTGGTGGCGTACGATTGGCCGGGCAATATTCGAGAGTTACGAAACCTGGTCGAACGGATGGTGGTGCTTTCGCGCGGAACGTTGCTGGATGTGAAGGATATTCCCGAACAGATACGCGAAAAAACAAACGGCATCGCCGTAAAAATAGATGCCGATTTAACCGTCGATGAAATGGAAAAACAGATGGTGATTCAGGCCTTGAAAAAAACCGGAGGAAACCGGACGAAAGCCGCAGAAAGACTCGGCATTAGTCGCCGAACACTCCACCGAAAGTTGAAGCAGTATGGATTAGGAAAGGGAGAAAATGATGCTGAAGTCTGAGAAAGAAACCCGCAAACATAACCGCATGAAAAAAAATCCAATTCTGATGCGCGCCCTCGGCCTGCTTCTCATTTTTCAAGTGGTGGAAAGTTCGGCGCAATATAAGATTCGCGAGGGCGATGAGGAGGGCGAATTGAAGAGCTCCTCGATTGTTGTTCCTTATGCCTTTTCAACAGAAAGTCTCGGGTTTGGTTTAGGGGTTGGGGCATCGTATGGCCCGAAGGGCGAGAGCTATTATTACGGAACGGCGTATGTCACCGACAACGGGTCGTCTCTGGGTATGATCGGCGGAAATAATTTAAAGATACCGGGAATCGAACGCCTTCGGGTACGCCCGACCTTATTGGTGGCACACTATACAAAGATGCGACTTTATCTGGATGGAAATCCAGACTATGAATTTATCGAACGCGCGGGGTCCAACGAATCGAGCAAGAGTAATTATCGCGAAGAAGATGCGATGGACGTGCTGCTGGATATGAAATTTAGTTACGTCCTTCCGTGGGGGCACTATCGCGATAAGGCCGTTCATACCTATATTACCGACAACGGAGTTCTGAAAGAAAATCCCAGTGGAGGAACATCGATTAATCCCCTAAAAAGCGGCCAGTCGACGATTATTGTTCACCCGTACTACCGCAAACAATTCGCCGATGCGGAAGAGGGCGAGACGCTCTTTCTTAAGCTGGGCTACAAACATGATAATCGGGATTTCATCCCCAATCCACATCGGGGGTATTTGATTCAGGGCGGAATTTCTCATGATCCCGATTGGTTGGGTGACACGAAAAAATGGACTTCATTGGATGGGGAATTGGCTGGATTTATTCCCTTATGGGATGCCAGCTGGAGCCGACAACAAACCTTGGCTCTTTCAGTATGGGGCGCCTATTCTCCAACATATGAGATCGACGCTACGGGAAAAAAGACGGGAAATCCGCCTTATTTCACGGGGCCGACGCTCGGTGGATTTTGGCGTTTGCGCGGTTATCCCTCCTTTCGTTTTCACGATAAAACGGCGATTCTCTACGCCGCCGAATATCGTTTAATGCCGGAGTGGCAACCCTTCGGTAAAGTTCACCTGCTCGACCCGCTGAACATTCGCTGGTGGCAGATCGTGGCGTTGGTGGAAGCCGGGCGTGTTGCTCCCTCGTGGAATATCAGCACGCTTCATCAGGATATGAAATATGACTATGGTATCGGCCTGCGCGGCATGTTCCACGGAAGTATTGGTCGGCTCGACGTTGTGATGTCAGAAGAGGGCATTTCCTTATCGGCCATGCTCGGTCAGACATTTTAAACCCCGTCGGAAAGGGGACCCCACCGATTTTAAAATCCAGATAATCAGAGTAATCTGTGGATAGAAACCTTGTGATCTTCGTATCTTTAGCGGTTTGTTCTTGAATAAGATGGTATTGGTCCTACAGTTCAGAATCAACGATTTGCGGGAGAAAAAGGAATGAAATAATCCCTAATTGATCGGTGTTTAAGGCGAGGATCTCAAAGGAGAAATAGCATGATTAAAAAATTAGGCGCAGAATTCATCGGGACCTTTTGGTTGGTGCTGGGCGGTTGTGGTAGTGCGGTATTGGCGGCCGGCTTTCCAGATGTTGGAATTGGCCTGCTCGGCGTTTCGCTGGCCTTTGGTTTAACGGTGCTGACGATGGCATTTGCGATTGGGCATATTTCGGGGTGTCACCTGAACCCGGCGGTAAGTGTGGGTCTCTGGATGGGCGGACGATTTAGTGCCAAAGATTTGGGGCCTTATATTGTGGCGCAGGTGCTCGGGGGTTTACTCGGCGGCACCGTGCTATTTTTGATTGCTAGCGGACAGGACGGATTTTCGGCGATTGGCGGTTTTGCATCGAACGGATTTGGCGAACATTCGCCGGGTGGCTACAGCATGCAGGCGGCGCTGATTTGCGAAGTCGTGATGACCTTCATGTTCCTGATTATCATTCTCGGTGCAACGGATCGTCGCGCGCCGGCAGGTCTTGCTCCAGTGGCCATTGGTCTGGGCCTCACGCTGATCCATCTCATCAGTATTCCCGTCACCAACACCTCGGTTAACCCCGCGCGCAGTACCGCCGTCGCCTTCTTTGCTGGCGGTCTGGCGGTGAAACAACTTTGGCTCTTTTGGCTGGCCCCGATCGTCGGTGCTGCACTGGCCGGAATTACGTATCGCTGGCTTGGCAAAGAAGACTGATCGCTATTTTTTAAAACCTCCCTCGACCTCGTTCGGGGGAGGTTTTGTTGAACCCACGCGCCAACCTGTTCAATATGAAGTTAGGTAAAGCGTCTCGGTGACTCCCCGCACTACGCCAAAAAGGCGGCGATCAACCCAAATCAGATAACCGTGAAAAGCTCTTGTTCGGCACATAAGTTGGCTCTTCACGGAAGTGCGTTTTT
>JAUUYK010000066.1 GCA_030588285.1 Kiritimatiellales bacterium | reverse complement strand
GGGCATTTTAATTTACAGTCTACCTTCTTCTCTGAAAATATCTGCTTGTTTTTTCGAAACAGAGCGCCTAGTTTAACTTCGTTAATTAACGAATCAAAGCTATGATTAAATCCTTTATCCCGATAACTAAAGCGTTGTCTGATCCCAATAGAGTGCGTGCATTACTGGCTCTACGGGAGCAGGAACTGTGCGTGTGCCGGATTATCGAACTCTTGCAACTTGCGCCGTCGACGGTTTCCAAGCACTTAACCCTGCTCAAACAGGCCGGTTTGATCGAGAGTCGTAAGGCGGGGCGTTGGATGCATTATCGCCTACCTGATGCTCAAAATATACCCGCTTGGAAAACGTTCGATTGGGTTTTTCAATCGGTGGAAAATTCGGAGGAGATTAAGGATGACCAAAAACGACTGAAAGAAATCATGACGATTGACCTTGAAGAACTGACTCAAATCTACCGAAAGAAAGGATAATTTATGAAACGGTTTATTATTTTAACCTTGGTTGTTCTCGCCATTCTCGGCGTGGTGATCCTGAAAAAAAGTGACCGGACGGTTACGCCGCTGCCGAAACCTATTTCTGGAATTCCGCGCCTACTCGACCTCGGCTCAAAAGGATGCCCTTCCTGCACGTTGTTAGAACCGGTGCTGGAAGAACTTCGGGTGAAATATGTTGGAAAACTACAGGTCGATTTTGTGGATGTTTGGCAACACGAAGAGGTGGCCACGGACTATGGTGTTGATTTGATTCCAACCCAGATTTTCTTTGATTCAACGGGACACGAATTCCACCGACACCAAGGGTTTATTTCCGTTGAAGAAGTTGAAACGATCTTCGCTAAAGCAGGAGTTGCACTCGATGTTAAATGATTTTTTCCAGACCTTAAATGGAGCCATGAACGGTTCTCCGGCACTCGCCCTTTCGGCGGCCTTTGTCTGGGGCGTTTGCAGTGTCATTCTTAGCCCGTGTCATTTGGCCAGCATTCCCCTGCTGATTGCCTATGTGAATGATCAGGAGGTCGAGACGCCGAAACACGCGGCCGGACTCTCGGCACTTTTTGCATTCGGCATTCTGGTCACCATGGCGATCATTGGCATTGCCACGACGCTCGCGGGGCGCATGACGGGGGATGCCGGTGCTCTCGGGGGGTATGTGATGAGCGGCGTATTTATTCTGATCGGATTGCATTTAATGGGGGTCATTTCTGTCCCTTGGATTGGAACGCATAAAGAAAAAGTAAAAAGCAAAGGCGCGATTGGCGCACTTTTACTTGGTCTGCTTTTTGGCATTGCTTCCGGCCCCTGCACGTTTGCTTTTTTGGCTCCAGTTTTAGCCGTGGTTTTTAATACGGCTACGGAGCATTCGGCCTTCGGCTATCTACTGCTCACGTTCTACGGGCTTGGCCACGGCATTGTTTTGCTGATCGCCGGAACCTCGGTGGAACGCGCCCAACACTTTGCCACCTGGAATCGCGAAACCAAAACGGCCCGCCATATTAAGTTTTCCATCGGAATTTTGTTAATTCTGGCCGGACTCTACTTTCTCTATAAAGTGATTTAGGAAAATAACGTATGTTTCATTGGCTTGATACACTCATTACCAAACTCGTCGAAGGCGCATTCGGCCTTTCCATCGAAACGCAACTGGGTAGTAGCGTGCATTTCTTTTTCTACGACGTGATCAAAATTTTGATTTTGCTCTCGGTGATGATTTTTGGAATGTCTTATTTACGGAGCTATTTTCAACCGCAAAAAACCAAAAAGTTGTTAGAGCATATTCATGGTGTAAAAGCCCACGTTGCCGCATCGCTACTCGGCATTATCACCCCCTTCTGCTCCTGCTCATCCGTCCCAATTTTCATTGGTTTTGTTCAGGCCGGCATTCCGCTCGGCGTCACCTTTTCCTTTCTCATCACCTCTCCGATTGTTAACGAAGCGGCCTTCGCCATTTTACTGGCGGCCTTCGGTTGGAAAGTGGCCTTCACCTATGCCGCCATGGGCGTACTGATTGGGGTTGTGAGCGGAATGATTATTGGTCGTTTTAGCCCAGAAAAATATTTAGAGCCAGAAGCATTCGACGGCGAGGCCTTCAGTAAACTTCGGCCGGATATGACCCAAAAAGAACGCTTGGCTTATGCCGGCGAACACACCGCCGATATTCTGAAAAATATTTGGATTTACCTCCTGATCGGCATTGGTATTGGCGCGGCGATTCATGGTTGGGCGCCAGAGGAAATACTTTCAACCTATGCGGGATCGGATAATCCGCTCAGCGTTGTGATTGCCGTGCTCTGCGGCGTTCCACTCTATTCCAACGCACTCGGCACCATTCCAATCGCCGAAGCGCTCATTGGAAAAGGTGTCGGCCTCGGCACCGCACTGGCCTTTATGATGGCCGTTACTGCGCTCTCTTTTCCTGAAATGATTCTGCTTCGAAAGGTTATGAAACCTCGTCTTATTGCCACCTTCGTGACCACCGCCACCATCGGTATTTTACTGGTTGGATGGCTGTTTAACCTGGTCTTTTGAGCGATGAAGTCGTTGTTAAAGGGTACTGGTTTTCGAATCCCCAATTTTTGAGCCTAAACTATCGCCCCAACACATCCTTAATCGCATCAACCACATCAACCACATCCGCGTCGGTCATCGATGGACAAAACGGCAACGAAAAAATGCGGTCGGAATTCCATTCGGTGTTGGGCAACATTCCAGCTTTCATGCCCAGCGTGTCGGTATAATATTTTTGCAAATGCACGGCACGGAAATGCAGGCCCGTTCCAATATTCCGTTCCTTAAGCGCCGCCATAAATGCATCGCGATCGAGCGTAGAGTTTTCAAGATCGAGCCGCACAATGAACAGATGCCACGCGTGGGTATGGTCATAGTCAGGAATCTGCAACGGCCTAATTTTCGGCACCTCGGCGAGTTGCTCATGATACTGTTTTGCTAACGCTGTTCGCCGAGCATTAAAGCCATCCAACCGTGCAAGTTGCCCCAGACCGAGCACAGCAGAAATATCGGTTAGATTATATTTATAGCCGGGCTGAATGACTTGTGCCTGCGGTGCGCGCCCCTGGGTTTGGCGATCGAATGCATCCACACCCAATCCGTGGAATTTGAGCGATTTTACTTTATTCAAAAGTTCAGCATCATCGGAACAAACCATCCCGCCCTCGGCTGTCGTCATATTTTTGATCGGATGAAACGAAAAAATGGTCGTTCCTTTTTTTCCAATTCGCTCGCCTTTATAGTCTGTTCCTGCGGCATGCGCCGCGTCTTCAACCAGATGAATTCCGCGTTCGGCACACAGTTCGCGAATGGAATCCATATCGGCGGGTGCTCCGGCATAGTGAACGGGAATAATGACTTTGGTTTTATCCGTGATAAGGGGCTCAATCGTTTCGCGCGAAATCATAAGCGTATTCCGATCAATATCGGCAAAAACCGGCGTCGCCCCCTGTAGACAGATGAGATTGACCGTGGAAACCCAGGTCAGCGAGGGTGTGATCACTTCATCGCCGGGGCCAACGTTCAAGGCCTGAAGAACGCAGTGCATTCCGCCGGTCGCGGACGAAACAGCCACAGCCCCCCCCGCTCCGGTATAATCCGCGAACGCCTGTTCGAACGCACCGCAGTTAGGGCCGGTGGTGATCCAGCCCGAGCGCAACACATCGGCTACAGCGGAAATCTCTTCTTCGGAAATCGAGGGTTTTGAAAAGGGCAGAAAATTAGATCTCATCGGTTATCCTTCGTCTTAGGAGTTTGAAAAGAGAACAATCTAATGATAAACCCTGCCCGACTCAAGTATGGAGGTGGACCAGATGCCATGGATGGAGGAACGAGCGGGCTATATTATCGTACATATCCGGGCGGTGCCGCGCGCCGCAAACGATTCTATCCAGGGAGTTATGGGCGATGCGTTGAAGATTCGAATTCAAGCTCCGCCGGTCGACGGCAAAGCCAATGCCTATCTTGTTAAATTTCTTTCCAAGCAATGGAAGATTCCTCGAGCCAACATTGAACTGCTCTCCGGCGAAACCGGGCGCAATAAACGATTGCGTATATCGAACCCCTCCGCCGAATTACGGGCCATGTTGTTGACAATTGAAACGAGCTAGGCCATCAATTTGACCATGAAAGGTACTATTTTAATTCTAGCGGCTCTTTTTCTTTTCGGATGCTCCGATCGCGCCCCCTCAACCGTCGCGAAAAAACCCGTCATTTTCACCAGTATTCTACCGCAGGTTGGCTTAATTAAACGAATTGCTGGCGATCAATTTTCGATTATTCCACTCGTTGGCGAAGGACAATCGCCACATTCCTACGAACCCACCGCCCGACAGTTGGCGGAACTTAGCCGGGCCGAAGCCCTGCTTACGATCGGCATTCCTTTCGAAACCCACTTGCTCAAAAAGATTCAACCGCTCTATCCCGAACTTCCAATCATCAAAACACAGCACGGGGTTCAACTGCGTAATATGACGCAGGACCACGGAGAGCACTGCACGCACAACCATGGCACAAAGGATCCCCACCTTTGGCTTGCGCCGCTGAATGCAAAAATTATGGTGGAGAATAGCACCAGGGCGTTAATTGCGCTGGATCCTGAGAATGCACCGCAATACCAAGAAAATGCCGATGCGGTGATTCAAGAACTCGTTGCATTGGATGCTGAAATCCGGGCGATTATGTCCCCGTTTAACGGTATGCGCTTTTATGTCTTTCATCCATCCTTCGGCTATTTTGCAGCGGCTTACGGATTAGAACAAATTCCGATCGAACTCTATGGAAAGTCGCCAACGCCGCGGCAATTGGCCGAGCTCATCGAGCAAGCGAAGCGGGATCAGGTTCAGGTTATTTTTGTCTCAAAGCAATTTCCGATCGATAGCGCCCAAGCGATTGCCCACGCCCTCGGAGGCCGAGTGATCCCGATCGATCCGCTCGCAGAAGATCTTATTGCCAATCTGCGGAAAATTTCAGAGAGTATCGTTCAGGCATTGGAACCATAATGACACCTCCCCCAATTCAACTTATAGATCTTGATTTTTCTTACGGTTCTACCCCCGTTTTAGAACAAGTGAATCTAACGATTAACGACAAGGAGTTTGTCTCCGTGGTGGGGCCTAACGGCGGGGGAAAAACCACCCTACTCAAACTCCTCCTCGGACTCATTGAACCGCAAAATGGCTCCGTATCTATTTTTGGTAAAACGCCAACGCTGGGGCGAAAGTTGATTGGTTATCTGCCTCAACATGCTCACCTCGATGCCCAGTTTCCAGTTACGGCGCTGGATGTCGTTCTCATGGGAAGACTGGGCAAAACGCGTGGATTTGGATTTTATACCAAAATCGACCGATCCGCGGCTCGCGACATGTTGAATCGAGTGGGGCTCAGCACCCTCGAAAACCGCCCCCTAACCACCCTCTCTGGCGGACAACGCCAACGTGTTTTAATTGCGCGCGCACTGGTTTCTGAACCTCGTCTTCTTTTGCTCGACGAACCCACGTCAAGTCTCGACGATTACATGGAGCGTAAGCTCTATGATCTGCTGAAAGAGCTAAATAAAGAATTTGCCGTTGTTGTGGTTTCTCACGATATCAGTTTTGTTTCGAGCTATGTTGAAAAGGTCGTCTGTGTGAACCGGCAGGTTCATGTGCATCCTACGAGTGAGATCGACGAAAATATTATTCACGATATGTACGGGGACAGCATTCATATGGTGCGTCACGATCGGGAGCTTGGCCATGGGTGAATTTTTCCAAGCCTTAATTCAGCATAGTTTTCTCCAGCACGCATTGCTGGCCGGACTGCTCGTTAGTGTCTCCTGCGGCATTGTGGGAACCTATGTGGTTACCCGCCGCATCACGTACCTCGCTGGTGGCATTGCCCACTG
>JAUUYK010000026.1 GCA_030588285.1 Kiritimatiellales bacterium | reverse complement strand
GAAGTCGGTGAATCCACCCGTGGAGGAACCGATGTCGAGGCAGATCGCCCCGGAGAGATCGAATTTGAATTGCTTATGAGCCCCTTCAATTTTCAGACCGCCACGACTGACATACTTTGCTTTCTCCTGCAGCGTAACCTCAGCATCGTCCTTATATTGATGCCCCGGTTTTTCGGCACGCTGTTCGCCTATGCGCACTTTTCCTGCGCGAATCAGGCGTTGCGCCTGCTCAAGGCTATCGGTTAGTCCGCGGTGTATTAGAAGTTGATCCAGTCGTATTTTTGGCATAGCCCCTATTAACAAACCACTTGGGCTTTTGAATCAACTCAAAAGCGTCAAATGAAGAATAAAGTAGGGCCGATAATTTTATGATTAATGAATAACCATCGATGCCTTAAGCCTCATATCGCTCCAGCCGAACCGCGCATTGTTTATAGTTTGGCGTGCCGGATTTAGGGTCGAAAGCGGGGTAGGTCAATTTATTCGTGCACTTCTCTGCAAAATGAAACGGCATAAAAACGTGATCGGGATGAACTGTTTCTGCGATGCGAACGAGCAAATCATCAACCCGCCCGCGCCGCGTCACCAACGAAACGCGGTCGTGCACGGTGATGCCGTAGTATTGGGCCGTTGCGGGGCTAATTTCCACCCAGGCTTCCGGTGCAAGCTTGTTGAGTAAATCCACATTGCGCGTTTTTGTTCCCGTGTGCCACTGCTCCACGGTTCGGCCGGTATTGAGAATCAGCCGATAGTTTTCGCTGACCTCTTCCGGAAGTTCTTCTGCTGAGGTAAAGAGTAACTTCGCTTTTCCATCGGCAAATTTAAATTTACCATCAGTATATAAACTATCGGACCCATCGGGAATTTCATCGTTGCACGGCCATTGGATTCCGCCGAGCTTGGTCATTTTTTCGATGGTCATTCCGCTATAGTCGCAGAGGCGCCCTTTAGAAATTCGTCGCATCTCTTCAAACGCATCTTCGGAGCGGGTCCATTTGGGAAAAAGGAGTTCTTTTTTGCCAAGTTTTTCGGCAAGGTCAAGGCAGATTTGGAAATCAGATCGAGCCAATCCTGGCGGGGGTACCGCGGCATTAGCACGGGAGGCCCGCCGTTCCGAGTTGGTGTAGCAGCCATCTTTTTCACCCCAGATTGCGGCCGGCAAAATAAGGTCGGCCAAGGCGGTGGTTGGGGTGGGATGAAAACCATCCTGAACAATCAAAATATCGAGTTTGGCGAGTGCTTTTTTGAGTCGGGCTTGATCGGGAATACTCACAAGCGGATTGGTGGCAATCACCCAGAGCGCTTTAATTTTTCCGTCCAAAATCCCATCGATAATTTCGGGATAATTTCCGCCACGCGCATCCGGGATAAGGTCCACATCAATATTCCAAAGAGCGGAAAGTTCGGCGCGGTCGGCTTCGTTTTCAAACTTACGATAGCCGGGCAATGACGATGAAAAACTAAATTCGCGCGATCCCATTGCATTGCACTGACCCGTAATGCTCATCGGTGCAGCTCCCGTTCGGCCTATATTGCCGGTGATGAGTGCGAGCGTATTGATGAGGCTGACGGTGTCGGAACCTTGTGTGCTGTGGTTGATTCCCATGGTCCATCCAAAAAAAACATTTTTTCCGCAGGCGATGGCTTCGTAGGTTTCAAGAATCTTTTCTTCGGGAATTCCGGTTCGTTCAACGGTGGTGGCGAGGTCGAACTGCACGGCATGTTTGCACAGGGTTTTATAGCCGGTGGTGTGCGCTTCAATATAGGCCAGGTCGGCCTTTCCATTTTTAATGATGAGGTGGATCAGGCCATTGAGCAAATCTACATCGCGACGCGGTTTAATCGGTAAAAATAGATCGGCGAGCATCGCGGTTTTGGTTTTACGCGGATCGCAGACAATGAGCTTAAAATCTTTGTTTTTACGAATGTGGTGCCAGAGGATCGGATGATTATCGGCAATATTGGCGCCGGTGAGAAAGATGACATCGGCGGTGGCGAGGCCTTTATAGGAGCCGGGAGGGCCATCGGACCCGAAGCTTTGTTTGTAGCCCGCCACAGCAGACGACATGCAAAGGGTGGTGTTTCCATCATAATTATTCGTGCCAAAGCCGAGCTGAATGAGTTTGCCCAAGGCATAGAACTCTTCGGTGAGTAATTGTCCCGTGGAAAGCACACCAAAACTTGCGGAGCCATGTTCTTTTTGTACGGCTTGAATTGAGGTCACCATTTTGTCGTAAGCGTCGTTCCATGAAACTTTTTTAAACGAGCCATCGGGCTGTTTTAAGAGGGGATCGGTGGCGCGGTCGGGGCTGGTCAATGGGTGGTGCTCGCTTAATCCTTTTGGGCAGAGATTGCCTTCGTTGACGGGGTGTTCTTTGTCGCCGCGCACCGAAACAATTCGATCGCCTTTCACGCCCAGCAACATGCCGCACCCAACGCTGCAGTAGCCGCACGTGGATTTAACCCACCGATCGGGAATTTTCTGCGCCGAAATATAGCCGTGTTCCGGATCATTTCCATAGGCATATTCCTCTTCCTTAATATCCAGCCCGATCAGGTGTTTTAGTTTTTTAATCATAATTTATTCCAAATTTAGTGGGCGGAATTTGAGGCTGCAACGAGATAGTTTCCTGGAATATTTCGAGGAACCACCGAGACAAAGAAAAGGTAGCGATTAATAAAACTCACGACGGTAAATAAACCAAGTGCGAGCAACGCCAGGGGAAGCGATTGATCCGCATTAATAAATGGAGTCAGGGTTAGTAGACCCACCAGGCCAATGCTGTTTCGAACCATGCGCAATCGGAAGAAATGGGTCATGCGCATCGTTGCACTCGCCTTGAGTTCGAAGGTATCGGAGTTGAGCCAGGTTCGAATAATGTAGGCATTTTTGGCGTGCTTAAAGCAGTAGGCCAAAAGGGAAAATCCGGCCGCCACTTGAACCGCTCCGGTGAGGGATTCGGTGGGCTGGCCCGATAGTAATCGAGCTATTTGAACGGCAACAATAAATGAGACGGGGCCGAGAAGGGCCGCCACATCGAAAAAGTTGATCGTCGTCTTTCGGCTATCCCACGCCGGACGAGCCGGAACACGGTAGAGCATGGAGCTGCAATAAATTCCAACAATACCGCAAAGTACAGTGCCCATACCGAGCATGAGGCGTACCCGGTTTCCGCCGAGCTGGCTGGGTTCAAGGAGTTGGATGCCTTCGGTGACGAAAAGAAAAATGGAATAAACCAAGGCGGCTCCCGCAAAGGCGGAAAGTCCCACGACTTCGCGCGATAACCAAGAGGTCTTCCAGTTTTTCAATGCTCGTCCCGCGTGAATGGGTCGGCCCAGATGCAGCGTTGATGCTCCCAAAGACAGGCCGACGATGCCCATCAGTGTGGGAGCCAACCAACCGAGCACGCTTCCGCTTTGCGCCGACTCAAAGAAGAACGTGCGAATGAGGTCCACCAGAAAGACCGTACAGAATCCGCCGAAGCCGAGCTGGGTTAGCACGGTCATAATAATCAGCGGTGTGTGCGGATGTTCCGGTTTCACAAAGGGTTGATCCACCTTGGTGAAGGAGTCGATATCCATTCCTTCGGGCAACGTGATCTTCGTGGATGGAATGGAAATGTTTGGCGAAGGCATATCGGGGCCCACTCCATTTTCAAGGTGCTCGGCATAAATTTGTTTCAGCGGAACGGTTTCAATCTCGATCGCTCCGGCGGGGCAGGCCTGTACGCACGCAGGGTCTTTGCCTTGTTCGAGTCGGTTATGGCACAGATCGCATTTGGTCACGATGCGCCGATCTTTCTGCATGGTCGGAACGCCGTAGGGGCAGTTCCATGTGCAATAGCCACACCCGATGCAAACGTCGTCTTGATGAATGACAATACCTTGTTCGTTGATTTCGTAGGCATCAACCGGGCACCCCTTCGCGCATGGGGCGTCGAGGCAGTGGTTGCATCCGCTGGAAAGAAAATAGCTCTGTGTGTCGGGGAAAATACCGCTTTGCACTTCGCCAACCCGCCGCCATTGTGTATCGGCCGGAAGGGCATTTTGTTCGCCGCAGGCCACTTCGCAGGCGTGGCACCCGATGCAGAGATCCATGTGAAAATGAAAGCGGGTTTGAGTGTCGCGGTTATCCGTTCGAAATCCTGGAAGTTCCGGCTGTTCGGCAGG
Organism: Kiritimatiellales bacterium; assembly: GCA_030588285.1. Next base: position 5,038 of record JAUUYK010000026.1, on the reverse strand, counting down.
CGTTCGTTTGCCGGGTTGCGCCGTAAGCGGCGGAAAGGCGGTCGGTTTTTCTTTGGAGGAACACGTAGTGCCACCGCAACAGGGGGTTCTTTTTTTTGCTGAATTCATATTAATCCTAAAAGGGCTATTTTATGCATGCGCATTAATTTTGCCCTTAAAGCACACTCTATACCAAGGCGGATCGGGTAATTTTTTATTTAACCGGTTGGTGTAATGTCTTTGAATTAAACGAGAAACGATACTTTTTATTGAATGACTACGCAGAATGTCTCGTGAAGAAAAAAATGATTGGTGGGCTGATAATTCAATTTTGTGGTTACCTGGGGTCGTGTGGCACAAAAATGAAGGTATTATTTTAGGGCAAAACAAAAAAGGAATAATTAACTTTTGTCTAAGCCGTGGCGTTCATATTCCTCGATGGCATAGCGATCGGTGCAGCCCGAAACATAGTCGCAAACCGTCCGCCAAAGGCCTTCTGTTGCGAGCCGTTCATTGGCTTTGCGTCCCATCGTTTCGGGGGCTTCGATGTAGTGCAGGAAAAGTTTCCGCATCATCTTTACCGAAGTTTGCGTGGCATCGGCGACGCTATGGTGGAAATAGAGATTTTTGAACATGAATGCGGTGAACTCATCCAGGATTTGTTTAAATTCAGCGCTAAAATCAATGACCCGGCTGGGTGCAGTCATCACCTCGTGAACATGTTTCGGATTGTGGGTATTCAGCGCTTTAAAGGCAAAGTCCGTGGCATTGATCACCTGCATTTCGAGCATGTAGCGAAGCGTGGCGCGTGTAAATTGATATTCTGAAAGGTTCGAATAGCGTGCACGGGTGGCCGAGGCGGCCATGCGCCAAAACTCGGTGGTTTCCAGTTGCTGAAGCGTAACAATTCCAGCTTCAAGCCCATCGTCAACATCGTGTGCGTGATAGGTCATATCATCGGCAATGTCGGAAATTTGCGCTTCCAACGATTGAAAGGGGCCGATGGGTTTGCCGTCGAGTTGGGCCCCCTCAATGTGAGCTTCATGCTTGAGCAGACCCGCCCGAACTTCCCACGTCAGGTTTAAGCCTTGAAAATTTGGATAGGGCGATTCAATCACTTCAATGGAGCGCAAGCTTTGCAGGTTGTGGTCGAATCCACCCTCGTTTTTCATGAGGTCGTTGAGCACATCTTCCCCAGCGTGGCCGAATGGGCTATGCCCAATATCATGCGCCAAACAAATGCACTCCGTTAGATCTTCATTTGCCTTTAGAATGCGGGCCAGCGTGCGCCCCACGGCCGACATTTCCATCGTATGCGTTAGCCGCGTGCGGTAGTGATCAGCCGTGCCATTCACAAAAACCTGGGTTTTATATTCCAACCGCCGAAAACAACGACTGTGAAAAATACGGTCGCGATCGCGCGCAAAACAGGAACGCAACGGATGCGGCATATCTGTGAATTTACGGCCAAAGCTCTCGGCACTTTTACTGGCATAAGGAGCCAAGTGGCTCTCTTCGGCTTGTTCCCAATCTTTTCTCGCGTGGTTCATATGGGAAAGACTATAAAGTAGCTCGAGGCGGAGTACAAACCGGAGAGTTAAAAATGTACGAAAAAACGATTTCACGGAAGACGGTATTTGAAGGACTTATTCTGAATGTGGAGGTGCTGGATGTGGAGTTAGAAGATGGGCGAATAACGAAACGTGAAATTGTTCAGCATGGTATGGCCGTAGCTATTATTGCCCAACGCCCCGATGGACAGTTTATTTTTATTCGCCAGTTCCGCAAGGCCATGGAGCGAATTTGCTTTGAGGTGGTGGCCGGAAATTGCGATCCCGGCGAAGAGGCCGTCGTTTCCGCCGCCCGCGAGTTGCAGGAAGAAACCGGATATACCGCTCCGTCGCTAGAGTTACTCGGGCCGATTTTCCCCAGCGTCGGCTACTGCACCGAACGCATCGATATCTTTTTTGCCGAAGTTAATGAGCAGGGCGCCACCGCCTTCGACGAAGATGAAAATATAGAAACCGTATGTCTGACCGAAGCCGAACTGGATGAAATGATCCGCACTAACCAAATTGCCGATGCCAAAACCCTCGCCGCTTGGATGCTCTATAAAGCGAAAAAATCGGGTGTATAATCCCGCCAGAAATCGATCTGAACCGGGGGTTGAGTTCCAGTCTTGCCGAATATAATGAGGGCGCTATACTCCGCTCATATTTTTTTTTAACCCTTTTCGGTATACATGTCTAATAAACGTAAAATAGAAAATCTAGAAACCTATATGCTATCCGTTTTGGATGGCTCGCAGAAGGGGAAGTGGCCATCCACCTTACGGGTTCTGTTGCATGGACTTTCGTGGATTTTTACAATCATTGTTCTGGTGCGCCTTTGGCTCTATAAACACCGAATCATCCGAGCCAGCACCATCGGCTGCCAAGTGATCAGTGTCGGGAACCTGACGGTGGGCGGAACCGGTAAAACCCCCGTGGTGGAAGTATTTGCCCGCCACCTTCAAAATCAGGGGCGCAAAGTCGCGATCCTCAGTCGGGGCTATAAAAGCAAAGAACTGCCTTTTTTAGAAAAAATGGTTCAGCGCATCACCACCGGAAAAATTGAAGCACCCCCGCGCGTGGTTTCCGATGGTAAACGCCTGTTGCTGGATTCCTGGACGGCGGGCGACGAGCCTTACATGCTGGCCTCCAACCTGCCAAACGTGGCCGTGCTGGTTGACCGCGATCGGGTGAAAGCCGGAAAATATGCCATCAAAGAACTCGGGTGCGATACCTTGATTTTAGATGATGGATTCCAATATCTTAAACTAGGCCATCGCCTCGATATTGCACTCGTCGACCGGATGAATCCATTTGGCGGAGGGCACCTTTTGCCGCGCGGTCTTTTGCGCGAGCCAATGCGTAACATTAAACGCGCGGGTTTTATCTTTATCACCAAATGCGGACCGGAAGGGGATCCGGAGCTTAAAGAAAAACTGCGCAAAATGAATCCCGTTGCCGAAATTTCCGAATGCCGCCATACCGCCAAATATCTCAAAGATGTTTTCGGGGAAACCGTTTACGATCTTGATAAACTCAAGGGCATGAAAATTGCCGCCGTTTCAGCCATCGCGGTTCCTGAAAGTTTTGAAAATGCGCTGCGTGATTTTGGTGCAGAGATTATCTATACCCGCCGTTTTGCCGACCATCATCGCTTTACTCAGCAGGAAATTATTAACACCATTAACTCGAGCATAAAGCACGGGGCAGAAGCCATTTTGACCACGGAAAAAGATGCCGTACGATTTCCCTTCATTGAGCGCTGCGATATTCCGGTCATTTATATGCGCATTGAAATTGAGATGCTGAGTGGGGAAGAGGAATTTATGGATTGGATCTCCCGCATCTGTTTTAAAACACCCCGGACCGACTAATGGCACAACGTATTCTGATTATCGGACTCAACTGGATCGGCGATGCGATTATGAGCATGCCGGCCATTCAGGCCTGCCGCGCGGAAAATCCCGATGCGCATATTGCGCTATTGGTAAAACCCTACCTCAAACCGCTGTGGGAAATGAGTGGCGTTCCCGACGAAATTATCTGCTTGGATGGAATGGTTTCAACCAGTGGAATCTTGCGAAAAGGGCGCTACGATAAAGCCTGCATTTTGCCCAACTCCTTTCGCTCGGCCCTGCTGCCCACCATGGCAGGAATTCGTCGAAGGGTTGGCCTACGTGGCGATTTACGGCGGGCCATGCTAACCCGCGTTATTCCGCTTTCCGGTGGCCATCAGGCCAATGAATATTTCCCGATTCTTGCGCCGTCACGCGTGGGAAGCCCCTGCGAATTCCCCCGGCTAAAAATTCCCGATACGGCCTTCCAAACCTTGGAAATCAAAATTCCAACCCGCGGGAATTATGTCGTGCTTATGCCCGGTGCGGCCCGAGGGGCTTCTAAAATGTGGCCGCTTAAATCGTTTAAAACCTTGGCGCAAAAAATTCTCGCCGAGACCGAACTCTCCATTGTTTTTGCCGGAGGAACTGCCGATGCCGAAGCGTGCGAAGAATTGGCGGCCGCCTTGGGGGATAAAACCGTCAGCGTGGCCGGATGCACTAATCTGCAAGAATGGGCCGCGCTATTGAAAAATAGTTTAGTAGCGGTGGCCAACGACAGCGGAGGAATGCACTTGGCTGCTGCCGTTGGAGCGCCGATCGTCGGGATTTATGGCATCACCGATCCCGAAAAAACGGGGCCGTTAACCAAGAAATATCGGGTGATTCAAAATAGTAGTACTCAGGCCCGCGATATTTCCCGCCACTCCGATGAAGCGCAGAAAGCCTTAGAATCTATTGCTCCCGATCAAGTTTTCACCGCTTTAATCGACTTGTTACAGGCATAAAAAAAGACGACCGAGGGAGGGACGGTCGCCACTCGATGGAGGGAAAGGAGATCAAACCCCCCATATAATCGAGATTCATAAATACAGACACGGTCCTCTGCGAGATGTTCAAAAAAATAGCGAGGGTTTATATTTATTCGCGTTCAGAGCCGCAATAGTCTGCGAACAGACGGAAGTAGCATTCTACGAATTGAAACGCTTATCGCATCTGCTTAATCGCAAAGATTCGACAAACGGAAGGGCTTTCATTTTTCCAGCCACGGAGTTCGCCGGGGTCGACTTGGACCACATCGCCAGCGGTGAGCGGGTGGCATTGTCCCGATGCGAGCAGGGTGGCGGATCCCGAGGCCATGGTGAAGAGCACAGGTATCTCCAGCGCATGTTCAGGAATAAGGGCTCCGGGCTCCAGTGTCAGCAACACCACATCGGCCTGGCTGGTTTCTGTAACCAGCTGGCCTGTTGAATCCTCCGACCGGAAGACCTCCCGTGCATTTTTGAGCTGAGCAATTTTCATGATACCGCCGATTACGCGTGGTAGTCCTGAATGGGTTTCACATCCCAATCATTTTTTGAAATGTATTTAATGGCTTTGGCCGTGGCGTGGGCGCCAGACTCGGTGGTGACGATGGGGAGCCCGCGCAGAATGGCTTCGGAGCGAATCTTGATT
>JAUUYK010000075.1 GCA_030588285.1 Kiritimatiellales bacterium | reverse complement strand
GCCGTTTCTATAAATCTCCCAATCCATTATATGCTACCTCCTTCATGATTCCGACAACGCGCTCTTCGATGGGGCCAAGAGCATTCGGAATCATAAACAAAAAAGAGGCAATGAACTGGATGGTGGTCTATAAGGGCATGCTCGTCTACCCAGAAGATATTAAATTCCGTTTTTGGGGAGTTGCCGACGATTTTCTAATGGTTATTGTGAACGGAGAGATGGTCCTAAATGGCAACATACATGCAAGAAAGGATGAGTACAGACGCCTGGTTGGGGGAGACTGGGATAGTACAGCCAATGAGGATGCGCGGTATTTCTACGGCAATTACACCGCTCGCGTTGGCGACTGGATCGAACTCAAGGCGGGTGAGCCACTCGATATGAAAGTATTGCTCGGCGAGGGGCCGGGCGGATACTTCAGCGCCATGCTAACCGTCGAGGTGGATGGGGTAGACTATCCAAGAAATAAACAAGGCGGGCCTATTCTTCCCATGTTCGTGACAACTGAACCCACGAGGGCGCTTCAGGATATTATTCTCAGTACTTTGCCCGAGACTGAGGTAGCGCTTACAGGCGGGCCCATTTTTCGTGACTATATCTTGACTGTGAATACAAATGAGGTCGTGGAAGAGGTCGTCGAGGAAGTTCCGGTAAACGTGGTCGAAGAAGCGCCTGCGCACATATGGACTCTTTCCTCGGGGGAACCATTAGAGGCGGAGTATATAACCGCGATGGGCGACAAGATTGTTTTGAAAACGACCAAGGGCAAGCAGGTTAGAATTCTGAAGAATATGCTCTCGGCAGAGGACCTTGAATATATTGAACGGTTTAATCCTCCGAAATTTTCCATCGACTTTGTTAAACTCTCCCATAGCCAATTCGGTCGTTACCTCGATTCAAGCCTACGCGTTAACGATTATACCTTTGGCGCAAAAGTGAAGCAAAAGAGCTCAGGAAGCTACAACTATGAATTGGTTCTTGAATATTATGCCATCGGCCAGGAGCTTCTTGGAAACGGCTACATCTTGCTCGATCGACAATCAAGTACCTTCATCCCGACCAAGGAAAATGATAGATCGCATTCGTTCACAGGCAAATCTATTGAGTCTATTACGTATGAATTTCGCAATCAAGTGCGCGGGTGGCGCCCCGATGGCAATCTAGTCATCCTAAGGGATAGGTATGGCGAGGTGGTCGGGTACAACGCCTCTAAAACATGGTTGTGGAAAAACTTGGATAAGCTCAATAAGCTACCAGTGGGGGCCTACATGGATAAAAAATGCAACCGCGTCAATCCAACATCCCCTCGGGCAGATAAGTGGTAGTTGGAAGGTGACGGAGGGCGGCTACGAACTGCTCTTCCGTCGATTTTTAAATTTAAGCGATTGGAAAAGCCAGAAGGGAATAACCTAGAAGACCGACGTTCTCGTCGGCTTATCGCATAAAAACCAACCCATACTTCAAGCTTCGTACCTTAAGGGTTTTTTTTTCTGTTGTTAAACTGGAGGTTACACCCTCAGCTATTAACAATAGAAAAAACACCCCCAATGCCTAACGATGACCCTGATCGTTCTAATGTATTGCTGATTCGTGATTCAATTTCAATGGGTTGTGTCGTGAGCGTTCGAAAGTTGCTGAAGGAAAAGGCCGATGTTTCCCGCTAGAAAGAGCGAGATGCAAAATTGATTTAGTGTGCCACTACACTGGTTCCTGAATTTGAAGAAGGACGAACGGTGGGCGACGAAGTTAGGTATAACGAGAATTCCGGCGGAATAATAACCGAATTAGGGTGTATTTTCCGGAATTATTTTTGCATCACCTTTTTTGTTTGCGAAAAATCCGCCTATTTTTTACTAATTCATCAAGCTTTCATAAAATGTTGACAATCTGGGTGCATATTTTATGCTTGTTTTTCATTTGGAGGTAGAATTATGTCAAATACGGTATTGGAAGGCGGACAAGCTCTTATTAAATGCTTGGAAAATGAGGGTGTGGAATATATTTTCGGCTATTCTGGGGGCGCGGCGATTCCGATTTTCGACGCGCTGGTCACGACGGGAACGAAGATTAAGTTTATTCTGACGCGCCATGAACAGGGTGCCGCTCATATGGCGGATGGCTATGCCCGCGCCACGGGAAAACCGGCCGTTGTGCTGGTGACGAGTGGCCCCGGTGCTACGAATGCTTTGACGGGGATTATGACGGCTCATATGGATTCGATTCCAATGATTGTGGTTTCTGGTCAGTCTGTTTCGTGGATGCTCGGTAAAGATGCTTTTCAGGAAGCCGATATTTTTGGCATCACGATGCCGGTTGTGAAGCACTCTTATCTTATTAAAGAGCCTAACGAAATTCCGAGGGTGGTTCGCGAGGCCTTTCATATTGCCACCACGGGCCGCCCCGGCCCGGTTCTAATTGATATTCCAAAGGATTTTAGCGCGGGACCTTGCACGGCAGATTTGCATGCCGAAATGGATCTTCCGGGATATTCGTTGGTTTCCACTGTGGATAACGACACCATTCTTGAAATTGCGGAGGCGTTGTCGAAATCGAAACGTCCGCTGATTCTGGCCGGACACGGTGCGATGATTGCTGGCGCGGATCCGATTCTGAAGGAGTTTGTTGAAAAGGCGCAGATTCCTGTAACGACCACGTTGCTGGGCAAGGGTGTTTTCCCCGAAACCCACGAACTTGCGTTGGGTATGCTGGGTATGCACGGAACGGCTTATGCCAATAAAGCGATCTGCGAATGCGATCTGTTGCTGAATATTGGATCCCGTTTCGATGATCGGATTCTAGGCAAACCGGATGAGTTTTGTAAGGACGCCACCATTATTCATATTGATATCGATGCCGCTGAAATTGGGAAAATGATTCGCCCGCAGATCGCCTGCGTGGCCGATGCCAAAATGGCACTTGAAGAGTTGATTCAGCATCTGCCGACGATGGAAACGAAGGAGTGGCGCAAAACACTAGATGGATATAAAACGAAGTATCCGCTGAAATTTAAACGTCAGGGTGGCCTCAAAATGCAGCACATCATCGATGAGTTTTATAAACTTACCGATGGTAAAGCCTGTGTGGCAACCGATGTGGGCCAGCACCAGATGTGGGCGGCACAGTTTTATAAAAACGACAATCGCCACAACTGGCTAAGTTCTGGCGGTGCCGGCACGATGGGGGTTGGAGTACCCTATTGTATTGGCGCGGCTTTCGGTCGGCCTAACGATATTAATGTTTGTTTTGTTGGTGACGGTGGGTTTCAAATGACGTTCTTCGAGCTGGCGACAGCGGCACTGCATAAACTGCCAATTAAGATTGTGGTTTTGAATAATCATTACCTCGGTATGGTTCGCCAGTGGCAGGAAATGTTCTATGACGATCGGACGAGTGGGGTGGACCTAGAAGGAAATCCCGATTTTGTTAAATTGGCTGAGTCATTTGGTATTAAAGGCTTTAATCTGCGCCGTCCCGGCGATGTGAAGCGAGTCTTGCAGAATGCATTGGACTATAACGAGGGGCCGTGTCTGATTAATTGCGAGGTGGAAAAAACCGATAATGTATTCCCGATGATTCCAGCCGGTGCTGCCATTGAAGATATGTTAATCGAACCGCCCACAACGAAACTCGAAAAACCGACGGGGTCCACGTAGACCACCGGATGAACTTGGCGCAAAGGATGGAAGGTCGCAGATCAAAGGGGTAATCTTTTGCATAAAGCGACTTTCGGCCTTTGACCAAAATACTTTTGACCGAAAATGGAGTTAAGAACATGCTGAACTCAGATAACCCGATACACACGTTGAGTGTCTACGTTTCGAATAAACCCGGAGCGCTTGCGCGGATTGCGCAGGTATTTGCCCGTCGCGGATTCAATATTGAGTCGTTGGTGGTCTCCCCGGCGATTGATGGTCAATTTTCAAGAATGACCATTGGCTGTAGTGGCGAAATAAACGGGCTGGATCAAATTATTAAACAGCTCTCAAAACTGATCGATGTGCTGCATTGCATTGATCATACCTTCGATGAATCGGTCGTGAAGGAGATGGGCTTGATTAAGATTGCGGTTGATAGTGAATGCCGTTCTGAAGCCTTGCAAATTGCCGAGCACTATGGGTGTAAGACGGTGGATCTAACGCCGAATTCGATGATTCTACAGGTGGTTGGAAATCCGGATAAGATTGATGCCCTCGAAGAGATGATTGCGAAGTTCCGGATCATCGAACTGGTACGCACCGGTAAGGTGGTTATGAGTCGAGGTCAGGAAACAACCTGATTATAACGCAATAAACTTAAGGTAGGCTGTGGATTAAAAGGGCTAACGTTTTATAATCGCAAAACTAGTGAGCGGGGGTTGGTGCGATGGGTGGAAAAAGTCCGCCGAGTCGTGTGAAGTCCTCTGAGCAGTTATGGGCAGAGGCTTCGCCCCTCCTGCAATACACGCAGCACGAATGCGGCTTGAACAGGAAGCCGATGTCCAATTTTCTGGTGATGCATTCCTGTCGAGTTCGGGCGAAGGGTTGGCGTACTTTAATCTTTCAATTTTCACGTTTTGGATAGAGTGTTACTGCAGTTTTAAGTATTTGGAACGGGAGGAATTACGCATGGCAGGAAAGCACCAAGGGCTCGGTCGTGGGCTAGACGTATTAATTAAAGACGGATCTACTGCAAAAAAACAGGCCACAACAAAAAAGGTTCCTACGCAGGTTTGTGTTGCTCCTGACGCAACTGGACCTCGTGAAGTTGCTGTGGCCAAGGTCGTTGCAAGTCCGTGGCAACCCCGTTCTGTTTTTGATTCAGAGTCATTGGTTGAACTGGTTGAATCGGTCAAACTCCATGGGATTTTACAACCGTTGCTAGTCCGAAAAGTAGGCTCTAAATTTGAGTTGATTGCAGGCGAACGCCGTTTGCGTGCCGCTCGCGCCGCCTTGCTGAAAAAAATTCCGGTGGTCGTAATTGAAGCAACCGATGAAAAAGCGCTTAAGCTCGCTTTAATTGAAAACCTTCAGCGCGAAGATCTCAATCCAATTGAAGAGGCCGAGGGCTATGCTTTGCTTCAGAAAAAATTTAATCTTACGCAGGAAAAAGTAGCGGAACAGGTGGGTAAGGCTCGGGCTTCTGTGGCCAACTCGCTGCGGTTGTTAGAATTGACTGATAGCATTCGAAAATATGTTTCGGAAGGTCTACTTTCCGTTGGGCATGCCAAGGTGCTTCTCTCGCTCAACAGCGATAAAGATAAAGAGATCCTTGCCCGCCGTGCAATTAAAGAAGGGATGTCGGTTCGTGTTTTAGAAAAGTGGGTTAAAAAACTGACGATGCCGCCTAAAAAACCGCGCGCGGAAAAATCGGATCTTCCGAGCGACTATCTGCAAACGCTCACCGATGAACTGCACCAGTTTTTAGGAACAAGCATTAGAATAATTCCCTCCAAAACACTGGCCAATGGGCGCAAGGTGAGAGGGGCGCTCGAAATTGATTATCACGACAACGAAGAGCTGGATCGCCTGCTCACGATCATGGGTTATGTGAGCGAACTTTAAGATGACCGACCGGAATACCGATCGCCAAGAGATGGCTCGAGAATACGATGCCATTCATAATCGCCTGTTTCTTTTACAGATTATTGTTTTGGGAATTCTGCTCGGGATCTATCAATTCAGTGGCGCATCCGCCAACCTTGCTAACGGTC
>JAUUYK010000141.1 GCA_030588285.1 Kiritimatiellales bacterium | reverse complement strand
GGGCAACCCCCGTGACCAGCTCACAACCCCCCCCCCTCGCCCTCGCGCCGCCCCCCCTCCACCCCGCGCGCGGGGGGGGGGCTTAAGGTATGCATATACGAAAGAAATGGAGCAATGCCGGTTCCGGTTGCAATAAAAACAAACGGAGCCTCGCCAATTTCTTGTCCGGGGTGGAACCATCCAAAAGGCGGGGTAATACGAATTAGATCGCCCAGAGATCGATTCATCAGCCAGGGAGAAACTTCGCCTCCCTCCATCCTGCGAATGATAAATCGGAGGTTACTTTCTTTCGATCCAGAAGAGATGCTGTAGGGGCGAGATTTTCCAGCGTCGGTATAAATTGCCGTACAGTCACCGGGCGTAAATTTAAGCCCATTACGCTCCACAACCAGTTCAAATAAATCGCGGTTTATAATCCGAACGTCTTTAACAATATGCTCAGTATAATCTAAATTAATCATAAAATCCTTTTATAAAATAGGAGCGCTATCGCTTGTTTATCGACCCTTCAAAAAATAGTCGGTTCTTGGGGGTCTTCATCAATTCGGGGCAGGGTGGGTTGCCTATGAGGTCACGGAAGAGATGTTTGTAATCGAAATAGTCTTCTTTTTAGGTCGTATGCGGAAAAAAGGGGGGGGGGTAGAAAAAAACCGACCTCTCGCCATCGAAAAGCCGGTTGAATTGGGTGTTAAAAAAGAAATCGATTAAGATTCCTTTAGTTGCAGTTTACTACCGGACTTTATCCATTCGCCCAGAATAATTTTGCAGTACGCACCCGTTGAAAGCTGCATTGACGCTGCGCGTCGTTCCAGCTCTTTTGCCATCTCCATTTTCATGTTGATGCCAATCGTTTTTGTTCCTTTTCCTGCAGGGTTGGTAGCCATAATCAACCTCCTTGGTTATTGAACTTTACTATGGGAGCAATTTTTTGCAATTAAATATTTCAAAAAACAAACTCTTATTGTGGAAAAACCACGCGAATAACTCTTATGTGGTTTATGACACCTAATCATGGAAACCGTTGAATATATTAATGTATTTTTTTAAAAATGGTAAAATTCCTTGTTTAAAGGGGGTTTCTGCGTTGTCGAACAGCTTCATAGAGCATGATGGCTGCGGCGGTGGAGACATTTAGGGAATCATTCTTGCCCAGCATGGGAATTCCTACGTTGCAGTCTGCTCCGCTAATCCAAGCATCGGATAGCCCGGTATCTTCGGATCCAACGACGATAGCGGTACCTTTTTGCATATTCACATCGGTATATTCCGGTTCTGCTCCAGGTACGGCGGCAACGGATTGGATCCTATTCTTTTTCAGCCATAGGAAGGTTTCATCTGTGGAGGCTTCCGCAACCGGAATGAAAAAAAGTGTCCCGATGCTTGCACGGATTACATTAGGGTTGTTGATATCCGTTTTTGGGTCGCATGTAATAACGGCATTAACGCCCGTTGCATCGGCTGTGCGGAGGATGGTTCCAAGGTTCCCTGGTTTTTCGAGATCTTCTGCAATCAGAATAAGTGGGTTTTCTGGAAGTTCTAGTTCATCCAGCGTTTTTCCAACGAGCGGAGAGAGTGCTAAAAGTCCATCCGGAGTATCGCGATACGACATTTTTCGGAATGCACTTTCTGAGCACTGAAAAATCGGAGTCCCGCTTTTCTGAATTGTGGCAACCAACTGATCTTCATCGCAGCCGAGATAGAGATCGGGGCAAAAATAGAGTTCAATAAACGACCAATTATTTTCCGTTGCGCGGAGGATTTCACGAAATCCCTCCACGAGCGTTTGTCGTTGTTCTGTGCGTATTTTGGATTTGCGCAGTTTAACTGCCGCTTTTACACGCGGATTTTTCAGGCTTTCAATTGTTTTATTTATTTCCATTCGCTAATCAGTTGTTTGGAAAAAAGTGGAAGTTCAGGATCGCGTGCGCCCATTCCGAGAATGGCATTGCCCTGTTCGCTACGACGGTTTAGTTCATTTTGTAAGGTGTTGTAATCTGGCACAAGCAGGGCCGGAACGCCATTCGATTTTAACCGATCAACCAACTCTGCCGAGGATGCTTTTCGTTCGACTGTTCCGCCGGCATAATAGACTGGAAGTATGAAAATGGACCCCGCATTTTTTTTCCAGTGAGCCGTAAAAATATTAACCAAATCATCCATTCCATGAAAGAGCGGGGCAAAACCATGTGGGCGCCAGTAGGCATGCACGGTTCCGTATTTTTCAGAAACAGCGGAGAGTGCCGCGGCAATTTTTGACGGGTTGTGAGCGTAGTCGTCGATGACGGTGATGCCGTCGACTTCGCCAGCAACTTCTAATCTGCGCTCGATTCCTTTAAAGGTTAAAATGGCCTTTTTCACCTGTTCCAGATCCATTCCGAGTTTAATGCAGAGTTGCGCGGCGCATTGGGCATTTTCTAGATTATGCTTTCCAAGCATTGGAATGCTAAGTTCCAGGGCTTGGGTTGCGTCATCGTGTCCGCGAACCGTGATTCCACTCGTCTGGTTTTCGAACTGCGAGAACATGGAGTGCAGTTCGTCGAGTTCGTAGTGGTCTTTTGAAATGTTGGTAATGATGGAGTGGGTCGGGTGAAAATTTAGAAACGATTTGTCCGATTCGTCGGCTTCAATAATCCAGAGGTTAGACGAACCTTTTCGAATATTTCCAAGGACTGGATATTTTTTCCAATTAAGCACCGCTGCACCGTTATAAACGGAAGGATCTTTGCCTAGGCATTGGAAGATCCAGCTGAGTAATCCGGTAGTAGTGGTTTTTCCGGCGGTACCGGCCACGGCAATGAGCTCATCCTCTTTGATCAATTCCTTGAGAAATTTTGCGCGATGGAGCAGGGGGATCTTTAAGGAATTGGTTCGCTGAATATCGGGATTATCGGATTCAATAGCGGTGCTGTAAACCACGTCCGTTGTTTTTTCGTCGATTCCAGATCCATCTTGCGCAAAAAGTTGAATACCGAGTTTTTCCAAACATTGAAAAAGTTCGCTATCGGGATTATCAGCCCGGTCAGATCCGGTAACCGCGTAGCCCGATTGCGCGGCGAGCTGGGCGAGGCCGTTCATGCCGACCCCTCCAATACCGATAAAGTGAACGCGTCGCATCAGTGACTAACGGTCCATTGAAGGTGGATGTTCCTGCGTCGCAGAAGTGTCTGTTTTCTGCTCTGGCGCACCCTCCTCTTCTTCCGAATCTGTTGGGTCGGGAATATGTTGCAGTTTGCTCTCCGACCAGCCCTTGTTCCAGTCCTTCTTCTGAAGACTAGTTCCTTTATAAAGTCGTTCGGTTTGTCCCTTCATCTCATCTAAATTGGTCATCACATAAGGAGTCATCAATACGATTAGTTCACGTTGAATTTCGTCTTTTGAGACGGAACTAAATAGATAGCGACCAATGAATGGAATATCTCCAAGAATTGGAATCTTGGTTACCGTATCTTTTATTTCGGTATTAATGAGTCCGCCCAGCACAACTGTTCCGCCATCGGGGACCGCAATCGATGCTTCAAATTCGCGATTGAGAATGGTGGGCACTTGGTTTCCATCAATTTCAACAAATTCACCGATGGCATCGGCCTTTTGCTGGATTTCCATCACGACAAAACGCTGGGGATTAATGCGCGGTGTGACGGTAAGCTGGATGCCGATGTCTTTGTATTCGTAGTTTGAACTTTGTGTGCCTGAGCTGTTTGCATACGACGAAGTTGAAGTCACAACCGGGCGTTGCTCGCCGATACTGAGGCTGGCCTCGGTGTTGTCTGTTGTCATAATCACGGGGGTAGAAACGAGCCGGGCATCGTTGTCGGTGGCGGCCAAGTTAATTAGAATTTTCGAATCAATTCCAACGAGGTTCTGATAGTAGCTCAATGCTCCGGAGGCAACGTTATTCATAGAATTGGTCAGGAGTGATTGTCCATCCCATGCGGCCGTCTTATTGCCGTCCTGCGATTGATAGAGCCAATCAATTCCATGTCCGAGGGAGTCGGAGAGACCAATTTCAAAAATGGCGGCTTCAATGATGACTTGCTCCAGCATGAT
>JAUUYK010000145.1 GCA_030588285.1 Kiritimatiellales bacterium | reverse complement strand
GGCAGTGGTTGCAGGTGAAAAATATTACCAAAAATTTATCGTCAAAATCGGCCAGCCCATACGTTTTTCCGTCTGTTGCCGGCAGGTTAAAGTTCGGAGCCGTTTCTCCAATTTCTACTGTGAATGCCATACGTTCGTCTCCATTTCGTTTGCGGTTTTTTTGCACGTCCATCGCGCGGAAAGCAAATCAATTCCAAAAACAGCATCCGCTAATTGCGTTTTTCAGGCACCCGTTAAAGTTGCTAGCTTCTATTGCTACTTTTTATGAAAGTTATTCTTATGGTTTCGGATCCGCTTGGGCTTGGCGAAGCCCTTGATGTTGCCGACTATGTCTTCTTGTCGAAATTCCCGTTTGTGCCGTTGGAAAGATAGACGATATTGTTGCACCTCAAGGAGTCGGATTCATCGCTCTTTTGCACTGCTGGAGCAGATCAACTCGGCAATGCTCCCGATGGTGAAAAAGGAGGTAGGCATGATTTCGGGCTCATTTGTTTGCTCGAAAATATGCCCTTGCCTTGAATAAATAACTATGGTCGAATATTTGGCATCTTAAGTTGGTAAAGGAACCATCACTATGTTTAAAAAACTCATTGCTATCGCCCTATTTTTTACCTTTCTGATCTCAGTTCATGCACAGGAAATCATCAGCCAGCAGGAGGTTGTTGAGGCTGCACTTCAGGGAAAAATAGCCACGATTGAGGTTGCCCTAGGGCAGGGGTATAAACCCGATACCCGCGATCCTGAAAATCGCACCGCACTTATGTATGCCGCTTTTAATGGCCACACAGAAAGTGCCACAAAATTGATCGCTGCTGGAGCCGATGTGAATCTACAGGATAAGACCGGAACGTCCGCTCTGATGTTTGCCGCCAGCGGACCGAGCACCGAAACCGTGCTACTCTTGCTTGAGCAGGGTGCAAAAATTAACATGATTGATAATAATGAGCATTTCACCGCACTCATGTGGGCCGCCGCTGAAGGGCAGCCCAAAAATGTAAAGCTCCTGCTTCAGCGCGGGGCCGATGCAACGCTTGAAGATGTTGATGGCGATACTGCCGAAACGTTTGCCACCAAAGCGGGCCACACCGCCGTCGTTAAAATTCTCCAAGCCCATGCGGTAGAAAAAAATAATCCGACCGATAAAAAATAATGCCTTATTCCGAAGTTTTCCTGCGCGAAGCCATTCAACTCTCCCTTGAAAAAATGGAAGAGGAGGGTGGAGGACCGTTCGGAGCGATTGTGGTAAAAGCCGGCAAGGTTGTTGGGCGCGGTTGGAATCGAGTCACCTCCGCCAACGATCCTACTGCCCATGCTGAAGTTGAGGCCATCCGGGCGGCGTGTTCAACCCTAGGAACCTTTTCGCTAACCGGCTGCGAGATCTATGCCAGCTGCGAGCCCTGCCCGATGTGCCTTTCCGCCATCTATTGGGCGCGGCTCGATGCGCTCTATTTTGCGGCATCCCATTCCGATGCTGCCCATGCAGGATTCGACGACTCCCTGCTTTATAAAGAAGTGTGCAAACCGTGGGATGAACGGAAGCTCAAAAGCGCGCAGCACCTTCGGTCGGAAGCCGCGCAGGTTTTTGAACTATGGAAGAAAAAGTCGGATCGAATCCTCTATTGATCCGGAGCACGTTCCCTGTCGACGACTCTATTTTACCGCTCCCTTAACGGCTCAGAGGTAATTATGCCCTCTAAAGGAAGCCTTTTTTTGGCCGCAGATCTATAATTAGTTCTAATGCTTGAGTTTCTCAGAACGATTTTGCTAGTGTGCCGGATTCAGTTGTATTTTTGGTTAGTTTTAAGGACGTAACAGGCAATAATAGTTCAAAGGAACACTCTTTTATGAAAGGAAAAATATTTATACTATTCGCTCTCTTGTTTACACTTGGACTCATGGGATGTAGTCGCACCATCGATGATGTGGCCAACTGGAAAGCCAAAGGCAATATTGAAAAACTAATCGAAGCTCTAACGGATTCTAAAGTAGAGGTTCGTCTTGCTGCAACAGAAGCACTCGGAGAACTTAAAGTGGAGTTAGCCGTTGATCATCTGGCCACCCTTTTTAACGATTCAGAAGAAACGGTTATTGTTGCAAGCGTCAATGCGCTCGCCTCTATCGGAAGTCCTTCGATCACCACGCCGATGATTGCCGCTCTCCAGCTCGAAAACTCAGACGTCCGCACCATTGCCGCGATTGCGTTGGGAGAACTGGCCGCGTCCGGAGCCATTCAACCGTTGATCGATGCATTAAACGACAGCGAAGCTGCAGTTCAACTTGCGTCGGCTCATTCATTGGGTCAAATTGGCGATGAAAAAGGAAGTGAAGCATTGGTCGGGAAGCTGGATGCCTCCACCTCCGTTGAACTTCGTGTCGCCTGTGCTAAATCGCTGGCTATGATCGGTGGCGATGTTGCCGCCAAGGGATTAATTGGGGCATTAAAGGATTCCGATGCCACCGTTGGCGAAATTGCCGTCACATCACTGGTCCAGCTTGGTGAATCCTCCATTCCCTTCGCTCTCGAAGCACTTAAAGACGAATATGAAAAGATCCGCTCTGGATCTGTTGCGGTGTTGCAAGAACTCAATGCCGTCCCTCTGAAAGGTAGCCATGCCATCTGGTTTCAGCTGGCTCTAGTATCGATTAACCCATCCGACGACATTAATCCCGATGTGATTGATGCCCTTGTTATACTCGGCGACAAAATGGTCGACACCTTGCTCGAAGCGGCAGCCCATACCGAATCCTCATTCCGTGAACACGCGAGTTTGACTCTTGAGCGTATCGGCGACGCTTGCACGGCCAAAGCCATAAACGCGGCGGGTACACTCGAAAATAGTTCGGCCCAAGCCTGGTTTGAAAGCCGTAAAACATGGAACGGATTTCCCTCATGGCGTTTGGATCTCTGGGGTGCAGTGGCCTCACTTAATCCAGAATTCAATATCGATCAGGCGCAAATGCCCGCCCTTCAAGCTCAAGGCCGGATCGCTTATAACCTTATCAAGTCGGCCGAATTTAACTCTACTCGCGCCTATATTCCGCTTCTTATTTCATTGCTAGGCGATGAAACCGCTCCGCCACCAGAGCAACCGGACTACGATGCCGAGGGTATCCCCGTTGTTAAGAAATTCTTTGACCCGTTTCGTGGAGAAATCAATCAGTTACTGGCCAAGAAAAAATTGGCCGAAGCGGGGTATCTTGCTACCTTCCCGTTAATCAGCGCCATCGAAGATGAAAATATTTTGGTGGCCGGACACGCTGCTGAAATCCTCGGCGAGCAGGGCGAAAAGCGCGCGCTGGCCCCCCTGATGAATGTGGTCAGGAAGAAAGTTAACAATGGGGAAGTACTTACCACCTCTCCTTTTTATACTGCGCTGCAAAAAATGGATTCCCCCGATGCCGAATCCCTACTGTTGAAAGTTCGACCTAATTCTCGCCGAGCTATGCGCGTGTTTGAACGAAACTATGTGGGGGTTCGCCCGGTGAGTGCTGAAACCGAAGATGGCGTCGGAGATTCGACACGCCCCGTCATCTTCCTTCTGGGCTATATCTTCAACGGAAAGATTAACGAAATGATGGTGACGTTTAAAAAAGACGAACAGGGCAATTGGAAACCTTCGCCGCAACTCCCTGCTGAACCTTTGAAGCTATAAGTTAGGTGCAATGAATAAAATCCTGAATAAATTTGAACATTTTATTGTTCTTACCCTGCTGACATTCATGATGATTGCCGTATTCATGGCCACCATTGAGGTGGCTATTATTCTCTGGGTTCAATTAAAAACCCCTCCGTTCATGTTGTTGAACATAAAAGAGATGATGGAGGTATTTGGCTTTATTCTGATGGTGATTATCGGGCTCGAATTGCTCGAAACAATTAAGGCCTATCTCGAT
>JAUUYK010000183.1 GCA_030588285.1 Kiritimatiellales bacterium | reverse complement strand
GTGAACATGCGGACCGGAAAATCCAACCGCATCGAGCGAATTCGAATCGCTCTGTAAAAGTACTCCATGCATGGAGTACTTGGTGGACGCGTCTTTTTTAAGGGTGTAAAAAGCGCCCATTATTCGAAGTAGTATTTCCTGAAAAGAGTATTGATGAGTAGCGAACGAAAAATCTATTCGGTTTCTGAGGTAAACCGCAAAGCACGGATGGTGCTGGAGAGCCGTCTGGGTGAGCTATGGGTGGAGGGCGAGCTGTCGCGCGTGGTCATTCATTCCAGTGGCCATTGGTACTTCAATTTAAAAGATGAAGGTGCCGTTGTTTCCGGGGCCATGTTTTCCCGCGACAATTCCTCTGTTTTGTTCAAGCCAAAGGATGGCTTGAAGGTGCGGCTGTTGGCGCGCCCCAGTCTCTACGAAGCGAGTGGCCGCTATCAACTCATCGCTTCCAAAATGGAGGCGGCGGGCAAGGGGAACCTGCAAGAGCAGTTTGAAAAGCTGAAGGCTAAACTTGCGGCGGAAGGATTGTTCGACGAAGCGCGCAAAAAACCACGGCCCATTTTACCGCGTAAAATCGGCGTGGTTACCTCGCCAACCGGCGCCGCGATTCGCGACATCATTCATGTGCTAACCCGCCGCTTTCCAAATATTGAGATTTTATTAATCCCCGCAAAAGTGCAGGGCGCGGGCGCAGAGGTGGGAATTGCGAAGGCGATTAATTATTTGAACACCCGTGGCGATATCGATGTGATGATTGTCGGGCGCGGGGGCGGCAGTGTTGAAGATTTGTGGTGCTTCAATGAAGAAATTGTCGCGCGAGCGATTTTTGAATCGGAGGTTCCGGTGATTTCGGCGGTGGGGCATGAGATCGATTTCACCATCGCCGATTTTGTGGCCGATGTTCGTGCGCCAACCCCCTCGGCGGCGGCGGAATTAGCGGTGCGAGAATTGGGCGAATTGGAGGGGGAGGTTGCTCTGAAGGATCGACGATTAAAGCAAAGCCTAAAATCGCGAGCACAAGAGTATCGGCTGCGGCTGAGCCATTCGGCACAGAGTTATGTTTTTCGGGAACCAGAAAACTTGGTTCGGCAGTATCGTCAGACGGTTCAGACGTTAGAAATCCGACTCGGAGATCTATTGAAACTAAATGCCCAGCGAAAGATTCAACGGCTAGAAAGTTCTAATATTCGGATGACTCATCTGCTCGAATCGAGTGTTCAGCAGGGGCATCAACAGATCGATGAATTGGGCATGATGATGCTTCATCGGATGGAGCGAAAGCTTGAACGAGATACGCAAAAGCTTCGCCGATTGGAGGGGCAATTGCGTATGCTCAATCCATTGGCCGTGCTGGGGCGCGGCTATAGCCTGACCCGGCGGCCGGATGGATCGGTTATTCGGAGTGTAAACGAGATTAAACCGGGCGATTCGATTACGACACAATTGGTGGATGGAACCGTGATTTCAAGAGCAACGGGAAAAGAGTAGGGAGAAAATTATGGTGGAACAGAAAAGTGCAGATTTTGAAAAGTCGTTGGATCGGTTAGATGAACTGGTTGAACAAATGGAGGGCGGCGAACTCAGCCTTGAAAAGATGATTAAACATTTCGAGGAGGGCTCTAAATTAGTTGAGATCTGCACGAAAAAGCTGAACGAAGTGGAGCAAAAGATCGAAAAACTAGTAAAAAAAGAAGGCGAACTAAAAACGGTACCTTTTGAGATGGAGGAGTAGATGGATCGGAATAAATGGATCCTAGTCGTTTTCTGTGCGGGGATTATTCTGAGCGCGCTATTCTCCGCAGTTCAGAGAACTCGGCAGGAGACCGAACCCCTTTCGAGACGTCGGTTTGATTTGCCGAAATCGAGCTTTTCGCCGCGCCAGCGCCCGCGAAAAGGCGTTAATCCGGCCCGCTTATACAGCAATGCACTTGCCGATGCGGTTGAAAAGGTGATGCCTTCGGTGGTGGTGATTCGCACGGAAAAAGTAAAAAGTAAATTGGCCCGAGATTGGTTTGGCTTTACCTATCGGATTCCAGAGCAACTGGCCGGCGAAGGGTCGGGTGTGATTATTGATGACCTGGGCCATGTGATTACCAGTTGGCATGTGATTGAAGGCGCGAGCGATGGCGAAGTTGTGCTTAACGACGGCACCAAACTTTCGGCCAAGCTCGTGGGATTCGATAAGGCCACCGATTTGGCCGTGCTTAAAATTGAGACCGAAGGAGCACATTACCCTGCGGTTGAATTTGCCGATTCCGATTCGGTGCGCGTCGGCGATGTGGCGATTGCAATTGGCTCGCCATTTAGCCTGCAGAGCTCGGTGACGGTCGGCCACGTCAGTCAAAAAGGGCGGAAGGTTCATATCCTGCCCTATGAAGATTTTATTCAGACGGATGCCGCGATTAATGAAGGAAATAGCGGTGGCCCATTGATTGATGTGGACGGCCGTTTGATGGGGATTAATACCGCAAAAAAAACGGACGATCAGGAACGGGGGGTTGGTATTGCTTTTGCAATTCCCTCCAATCTCGCGGCCGTAATTGCGAAATCGCTCATCGAAAAAGGGGAGCGCGAGTGGCCCTGGATTGGAGCCTCTTTTTATTCGGTCGAAAAGCGGTATCGGAAAGATATTTTTGGTGGAGCAGGGGTGGTGATTTCTCAGGTGTGGAGCAATACCCCCGCCTCTCGGGCTGGACTGCACCCCGGCACGGCGGTTTTGAAAGTGGATGATATCGTGGTGCTAGATGAACAGGAGATTGAGCGCATCATCTATAATCGATCGGTGGGCGACACGGTTAAATTTCTCTTTCAGCTAGAAGAAAAACAGCTCGAAATCGAACTGATTTTAGAGGAATTCCCTGGTGTATCGCCTTAGAACCCCGCGTATAAATTCTAAAACTCCGCCCGGACAACTCCGCACGTTTCACTTTCCAACCGGTGTGAAATCGGTAGAGTGCACCCGCATTTAAAGGAAAAAATTATGGCTAAAAATAAAAATAGTCGGCTCGTTGCCGCGGATATTATTGCAAAATGGATGGACGACCAAAGTTTCCCCGATCGGGAACTGGCAAAAGTACAGACCGACCACGCCTTTGTACTCGAAGTGGTTAACGGCGTAATCCGGAATCAGGCCGTTTTCCACTGGCTGGAACGCAAGTGGCTTAAAAACCCACCCGCCCATTTTTTCCGCGCGGTTTTGCACGTGGGCTTATATCAACTGC
>JAUUYK010000153.1 GCA_030588285.1 Kiritimatiellales bacterium | reverse complement strand
CATAGCCTGGGGCAATGATGGCTTCGATGAATCGGCCATCTAGACACTTCGCCGTGGCGAGGTCCACTTGCTCGGTCACGGCAATGACGGAACCAAAGGCGGAGACGGGATCTCCAGCCCAAGCGGCTTCAAATGCTTCAGCGAGGGTTTCGCCGGTAGCGTAGCCGCAGGGATTGGTGTGTTTAATCACCGAAACCCCTGGACGACCAGATAGATCTTTCACGGCTTCGAGCGCGCCGTCGCCGTCGACATAGTTGTTATAGCTCATTCCCTTGCCGTGTAGCACTTCGGCGAGCGCAATGGTGGCTTCGTTTGAATCGGCGTCTTTATAGAGGCAGGCACTCTGATGCGAGTTTTCGCCATAGCGCAGTTCTGTGCCGTCGGTATAGGCCTTAACAAAAGGCTTCGCCAGTTTTTGGTCGGTAACTTGTTCGGCCAGATAGGTTGCAATCGCGGCGTTATATTCGGCAGCGCGGGCAAAAACCTTTTGGCCTAGAACAAAACGGAAGCCTTCCTGAGTGGCTCCCCCGTTGGCCTTCATTTCGGCGATGACTTGCGCGTAATCGGCGGGATCGGTCACGACCGTCACAAATTTCATGTTTTTGGCGGCGGAGCGAATCATGGTGGGGCCACCGATATCGATTTGTTCAATCGCTTCGGAAAGCGAAACATTTTCTTTGGCGATGGTTTCCTCGAAGGGATAGAGGTTTACGCACACCAGGTCGATCTGGCCCAGTTCGTATTCCTTCATGGTGGCGATATGGTCTTCATTATCGCGAAGAAAAAGGATGCCTGCGTGGACTTGCGGAGTCAGTGTTTTCACCCGACCGTCGAGCATTTCAGGGAACCCTGTAAATTCAGAAACATCCTTCACCGGAATACCGGCTTCGCGGATGGCTTTGGCGGTTCCTCCGGTGGAAAGAAGTTCCACATCCATTTCGTGCAAATTGCGTGCAAAATCAATAATTCCAGCTTTATCGGATACACTTAACAATGCGCGTTCAATCTTTACGTTCATTTTTCCAGCTCCCTTGAATTAAAATCTAAAGGGTATTTCTACCTGCACCCTTCGCTGAATGCACGAATTTTTTCAAACGGTTACTCTCTATTCATCTATCTCGATGGCAATAAACGCACAGAATAACGTCGGAAGCCGTTCGGAGAGTTAGCCTAGCAAAAAAATCAGTCGCGTAGATAATGACAACCGGAGTGGTGGCCACCCTTATTTTTGAAGTAGTCCTGATGATATTTTTCGGCGGGATAGAATATTCCACCCGGCGTGATTTCGGTAACGATGGGTTTATTCCAATTTTTCTGCGCCAGAATCTTCCCTTTTTCAGCGGAAGCCCTTTGTTCGGTTGAATAGTAAAAAATAGCCGAGCGGTATTGCGATCCCCGATCGGGGCCTTGTCGGTTCACCGTGGTCGGATCATGCAGTCGCCAGAAATAGGTGAGCAACTCTTCGTACGTGATCGTCGCGGGATCATAAATAATTTCAACGGCCTCGGCATGGCCCGTTTCTTTGTGGCAAATTTCTTTATAGGTCGGTTTTTTTGTTTTCCCTCCGGTGTAGCCAACCGTGGTATCAATCACGCCATCCAACTCCTGAAAAAGGACTTCGACCCCCCAGAAACATCCGCCTGCAAATACAGCCTTATCCATTGATATTTCCTTCTTTTCGGCCACAACCACAGAAGCCGCTACCAATATACTCGTTATAAGTCGTTTTTTCATACGCCGATATAGAACCGCGGACAGGCTGTTCTTGCACGGGCTCCTTTTTCTAATTCTTAAAACTATGAATTGGAGCGGGGATCCGCCCGCCAAATTTCACAAATCGTGCCGATTTCCCCGTATTACGAACAGGAAGAATCACGCTTTCGCCAAATAATCCGCCGAACGAAACAAAATCGCCCGCCTCTTTTCCGGGGACCGGAATTAACCGCGCGGCCGTTGTTTTTGAGTTGATCACACCGATCATAAGTTCGTCGGCCATAATCGCCGCGATCGTTTCAGCATCGGTGCTTCCGGGAATGGGAACCATATCCAAACCGACCGAACAAACGCAGGTCATAGCCTCTAATTTTTCAAGTGTGAGGCATCCCGAAGCCACGGCATCGGCCAGCTCCGCATCTTCCATTACCGGAATAAATGCACCGCTAAGCCCCCCGACGCTCTGAGAGGCAAATAATCCGCCTTTTTTAACCGCATCATTAAGCATCGCCACAATGGCGGTGGACCCCGGTGCGCCAATATCGTCCACGCCTAAAATCTTAAATATTTCCCCGACGCTATCGCCGACCAATGGAGTGGGGGCCAGCGACAAATCAACCACACCAAACGGAAGGCCGAGTGCTTCTGCCACCTGACGACCGATCAACTCGCCGCAGCGCGTGACCCGAAAGGTGGCTTGTTTAATCTCTTCGGCCAAATCATCGAGCCCTAAATTTTCTGCGCCATCGATTGCAATCCTCTCTTCCAGCGCTCGGGCGATCACTCCGGGGCCACTAACCCCGACATTAATAACCGCTTCGGCTTCGCCTAAGCCGTGGATGGCTCCCGCCATAAATGGATTATCACCGGGCTGATTTGCAAAAATAACCAATTTTGCAGCGCCAAACCCATTGCTCTTGGCACTGGCTTCGGCGGCGTCCTTCACGGTTTGGCCCAACAGCGCAACCGCATCCATATTTAACCCGTGCCGCGTGGATCCGGCATTGATCGATGAACAGACTTTTCCCGTGGAGGCCAGCGCTTCCGGAACCGCCGCAATCAGGTTCATATCGCCTTGGCTAATTCCTTTTTCGACGTTCGCGGAATACCCTCCGATAATATCAATCCCCACTTCGGTGGCAGCCCGGTCAAGTGCTTTGGCCAACAGCACAAAATCATCGCGCGAAAATCCGGCACCCACATGCGCCATCGGCGTAACCGAGATTCGCTTATTCACCACTGGAACGCCGTACTTACCGCCGATGCGATCGCACGTATTCACAAAGTTTCCGGCAAATAGGCGGATCTTATCTTCAATGTTCTGTGCCGTTGTGACGGCATCGCCGGTTCGGCAATCCAATAGGTTAATGCCCATTGTAACGGCACGAACGTCCAGATTTTCTTTCTGGATCATTTTAACGGTTTTAAGAATCTGGTCGGGTCGAATCATGATATTTTCTTATCTGTTAAGTTTTAGCTATTACGTTGCGAACCATCGGATGCTGAGTTTTAAAAACTTCACATCTGAAACCGAATAAGGATCTTAAATCTCATTTGTTGCTCTAAAAATATCGTTGTGCTGGAGCACGAGTTTAAGCCCTGTATTTTCCCCAAAGCGGGCGAGTTCCTCTTTAAATTTTTCCAAGGGTTGAACCTTCGACAGGTCGACTTGAAGCATCATGGTGTATTGATCCGATTCAACGTGCGAAGCGAGGTCGTGAATATTCACATCGTGATCGGAGCAAAAACGCGATACCTGAGCCACCAAGCCAACGCGATCGCGCCCAACGGCGGAAAGTATATAGGCCTGTTGAGGCACCTCTATTTCAGCGAATGAACCTTCGTGCAGCGTAACCGAAACCTGCGAGGCAGTTGTTTCTGCCAATCCCATTTTAATGTCTTCCATGGAGATTGTGGCGGGGAATCCCGCAATCAGGATCATGGTAAAATAACCGCAGAGAACCGATTCCCGTAAGTCGGCCAAATTACCCCCCAAAGCACTG
>JAUUYK010000022.1 GCA_030588285.1 Kiritimatiellales bacterium | reverse complement strand
GAGTGAGTCGGTCCAGAGGACGCTATACACCCGCCCCGTTTGGGCACTCCAACTTACGACAAAGGCCGGCGAGTCGATCTCCGGCTCTCCACTGACGGCAAAAAACGAGGCACTGCTGGTGGGACACATACCGGCAATATATTCCTCCCAATTATTTTGCCCGTCCCCATCAAAGTCATCCGCTGCGCGGACTTGGAGCGCATTCGTCAAGCTTCCGACAGAGGCTTCGATAATTTGCTCCTCCCACACATCGGGCATACCGTCGCCATCTTGGTCGTCAGGCTCAACCCGCGATAAAACTTCCGTCGGTCGCCCTGCAAAGGAGGGACCCCATCCGCTGGTGTCGGAATAATAATACACGGTCGGGGTTGAGTCCGAAAAAATAGAATACCCCACGGTCGGTTGGTTGCCCAAAAAGGTGATGGAGGTCAGGCCGGAGCAGTCGGAAAATGCGAGGTCTCCAATGGAGGTGACGCTGTTGGGGATCGTGATGGAGCTCAGGCTGGTACAGTCGTAAAACGCGTAGGATCCAATGGAGGTGACGCTGGCAGGAATCGTGATGGAGGATAGGCTGGTGCAGGATTCAAACGCGAAGGATTCAATGGCGGTAACGCTGTCGGGAATCGTGATGGAGCTCAGGCTGGTGCAGGATTCAAACGCGTTGTCTCCGATAAAGGTGACGCTGTCGGGAATCGTGATGGAGGGCAGGCTGGTGCAGCCGGAAAACATGCGGGTTCCAATGGAGGTGATGCCGTCAGGGATCGTGATAGAGATCAGGCTGGTACAGTCGTAAAACGCGCGGGATCCAATGGAGGTGACGCTGTCGGGGATCGTGATGGAGATCAGGTTGGAACAGTCGTAAAATGCGTAGGATTCAATGGAAGTGACGCTGGCGGGGAGCGTGATGGAGGTCAGGCTGGTGCAGGATTCAAATGCGTAGGATCCAATGGAGGTGACGCTGTTGGGGATGGTGATCGAGGTCAGGCTGTCGCAGTCGAAAAACGCTTTGTCTTTAATGGAGGTGACGCTGTCGGGGAGCGTATAGGCGGTGGCTGTTTTTCCTTCTGGATATTGAACGAGGGTGGTTCGATCTTTATTAAAGAGAACCCCGTCGATATCGCAGTATGATGGATGGGCCGGATCAACGGTAATATGCGTCAGGCTATCGCAGCCGAAAAATGCGCGGTCTTCAATGGAGGTGACGCTGTTTCCGAGAGTGATGGAGGTCAGGTTGGGGCAGTAGCAAAACGCTTCGCCTCCAATGGAGGTGACGCTGTCGGGAATCGTGATGGAGGTCAGGCTGTTGCAGGAGTAAAATGCGCCGTCTCCAATGGAGGTGACGCTGTTTCCGAGGGTGATGGAGCTCAGGCTGGAGCAGGCGAAAAATGCGCTGGATCCAAGGGAGGTGACGCTGTCGGGGATCGTGATGGAAGTCAGGCTGGTGCAGGCGGAAAACGCGCGGGATCCAATGGAGGTGACGCTGTCAGGGAGCGTGATGGAGTACAGGTCGGAGCAGTAGGCAAACGCGGATGTTCCAATGGAAGCGACACTGTTTCCGAGGGTAATGGAGAACAGATTGGAGCAACGTGAAAACGCGAAGTTTCCAATGGAGGTGACGCTGTCGGGAATCGTGATGGAGGTCAGGCCGATGCAGTATGAAAATGCGGAGCTTCCAATGGAGGTGACGCTGTCGGGGATCGTGACAGAGGTCAGGTCGAAGCAGAAGTAAAACGCGGAGTCTCCAATGGAGATGACGCTGTCAGGGATCGTGACAGAGGTCAGGCTGGAGCAGGATTCAAACACGCGGTCTCCAAGGGAGGTGACGCTGTCGGGGATTATGATGGAGAGCAGGCTGTCGCAGTCGTAAAACGCGCGCTCTCCAATGGAGGTGACGGGGGTTCCCTCGATGGTGGAGGGAATGGTGACGGAGGTGGCGGAGGTGGCGCAGTCTGTTATGGTGATTTCTCCGGCGGAAAGGGTGTAGGTGAGATCTTCATAAGTTCCGGCCTGGGCAAAGCTGACTAAGACTGCCGCGAGGGCAAGAGAGGAGAGGATTCGTTTGATTGTTTTGTTCATGATGTACCCCTTCGTTTCTGATCCAAAAATAGGGCGTTTTTTAAAGCGCGGTAGTATAGATGTAAGTCTATAGAAAGCAATAGGTTATTCAGAAAAAGGTGTTTATGGAACTATACACATCGAAAAGGGGATTCCCTCCTTATTATCCGTTTCTTGATGTTCATCAAGGAACGGTTTTTAGATTTCAGGCAGGCTACGCTCATCACATTTGAGAAGGAGAAGTTATGAAACGAAAAATTATCGAAATTGACGAAGCACTTTGTAATGGATGCGGCGACTGTATTGTTGGGTGTGCCGAGGGCGCGTTACAGTTGATCGACGGCAAAGCCAAAATGGTGAAAGAAGATTTTTGCGATGGGTTCGGCGACTGTATCGGCACGTGTCCGACCGGAGCGCTCCAGATTATTGAACGGGAAGCTGCGGCTTATGATATTGATGCCACCCGCGTACATGTTGAAAAAACCGGTGGCGGAGAAGCACTCAAGCGCTTCGATGAAGCAAACGCCGAACACGATGCTAAAGAAAAGGAGTCAAAAATGGAAAAACCGAAAATGGGCGGATGCCCCGGCACGCAAGTTCGTATGGCAAAAAAAGAAGCTCCCGCAGCTAAACCGGCCACCCCTGCAGTGGAAGGCGGCGGACAGGTTATTAAATCGGACCTCGAACAATGGCCCATCCAGCTGCACCTCGTCCCGCCAACCGCTCCCTTTTTCGATGGAAAAGAGCTCGTTATTCTAAGCACTTGTTCCCCTGTTGCCTCCCCCGATGTGCACTGGCGTTTTGTGCGCGGTCGCTCACTGGTTGTGGCCTGTCCAAAACTTGACCGCACCGAAGGGTATGTCGAAAAACTCACGGCGATTATGGCACAAAACAATATTCCGAAGGTCATTATTGTCCGGATGTCGGTTCCTTGCTGTGGCGGACTAACCCTAATGACCCAGCAAGCCTTTGCCGCCAGTGGCCGCACGGATCTCGTGGTGGAAGAAGTGACCATCGGCCTCGACGGGGCGCTCTTGAAAACCGAACAGATTGCAGGGTAGGAATTTAGTCTAAAGGTCGAATGTTCACCCAGCGGGCCATTCGACCTTTCAACCTCAGCTCTAGGAACGAATAAAATGACCGATTTAAAAGGCACCGTCCTCAACCTAAAAGACCAAATCACCTATGCCGATGGCGCGGTGATTAGTAAAATCCTGCTTAAAAAAGAGACCGGAAATATCACCCTCTTTTCGTTCGACAAAGGCCAGGGGCTGAGCGAGCACACCTCCCCCTTCGATGCCGTGGTTCAGGTGGTTGAAGGCGAAGGTGCCTTCATTATTGAGGGCAACCTACAGACCGTGAAGGAAGGTGAAATGATGATTATGCCCGCCAATATTCCGCACGATGTGCGAGCCGCCGAACAACCCTTCAAAATGCTGCTCACCATGATTCGTTCCGAATCGTGAGACCTTTTAATATTCGGCATTCAATATTCGTATTTCGCGGCCTTTCCACTCGATCGTTCCATCCTCCGTTAGACGGAGAATGAGGCGGGAAAGGCTCTCGGGCGTGGTGCCGATGGCTGCCGCGATATCCTTTTTAGAAAGCGGCGTAACCAGGCATTGTTTTTCCCCGTACTGGCTCCGTAGAAAGGCAAAAAATCGTTGCTCCACATCCTGGGTCGTCAGCTCCTGAATGCGCTCGGCCAGATAGCGTTGTTTAGCCATGAGCATGGAAATAAAATCATTTCGAAAACTTTCTTCTGCCAACAGTCGGTGAATCCTTTCGCGCGGGAAGGCCAGCACTTCAACGGAGGTTACGGCGCGCGCTGAAACGGGGTAGCAATCTTTCTCAAAAAGAACCACTTCGGCAAAAACCTCGCCCGGCTTCACCACACGAATCACCACTTCGCGGCCATCTTCCGTATTCTTATGCAGCTGAATATTACCCTCAACCAGCAGGTGCATACTGCGCCCCGGCTCCCCCTCATGAAAAATATATTCCCGTTTTCGGATTGTTTTCGGACGGCTAATCAGCAACAGCTCCTGCCGACATTTCTCGGAGAGCCCTTTAAAAAATGGCGATTGGTTAATACGTTGTTCACTGTTCATGCATGCACTCTGATACGCTCGCCTATCGCATGCAATTTCCAATTCGCGAAAATATCGTCCTCGTATTATCCCGAGTTCCCGATTCATTTTTCCATCGGTTGGCTATAGGGTACTTTAACTTTTTTGGAGATTCCCTTGTTTTTATTCAGTAACAGAGAAAAAACCTGTGTACACATTCCGTTGAAAACCAAGGGCCGGTTATTCGTTAGCCCCATGCCATTCGGCCCCTATGATCCGGGCAATCGCCTTTTAAAAATCTATACAAAAAATAAAATCGAATTTGTGGTCATGCTCGTGACCGATGCCGAAATCGAAAAAAAGGCCAAACGGGATATTCTAGCCCTCTACAAAAAAAATCATATGGAAGTCATCCGCTTCCCGATTTCCGACTACACCAGCCCCGAACTGCACGCCTTTTCTAAAGTCGTTGATCAGATTACAGGCTACCTTCAAGCCGGCGCAAATATTGCCGTGCACTGCAACGCAGGGGTCGGGCGCACCGGCGTGATGACCAGCTGCATCGTCCGCGATGTAACCCACTCATCCGCCCAAGAATCGATTGCTCATGTCCGGCAATTTATGCAGACCAATATGACCGATGAACAAATCCGACTTATCAACCGCTTCACGCCACTGACCGAACGCATAGAAAATCAACGGGGACCGAAATAAATGAAATGGATCGATAACCCACTTATTGCCGAAATGATGGAGCGCGCCCGAACCAGCGACCGCAAACGAACGAACCATAATCTGCACGAAACCAGCGAAGATCCCGTTCAACGCTACTGCATTGCCGCCACCAAAGAATCCTATTTTCGCCCCCACCGGCATCCCCAAAACTGGGAAGTTGCCCTCATTCTCCGCGGAAAATTTGGCTTCCTTATTTTTGACGATAACGGTGAAATAATCGAACACCATACCGTCGGCCCACACACCGGAAAAAGTGGATTTGAGATTGCCGAAAATCGGTGGCATTGCTGGCTCCCGCTCGACGATGAAGGCCTCTTTTTTGAAGTAAAAACCGGCCCCTATAATCCCGAAACCGCGGCCGAATTTGCGCCCTGGGCCCCCGAAGAAAAAACCGCCGAGGCGACCGCCTTTGTTCAGCAATTAAGAGAACTATACCCCCATGGATAACTTTTGGTTTGCACTTGGGCTAACCGTTTTTGCGGGCATGGCCACCGGAATTGGTAGTGCCATCGCCTTCATGGCCAAGCGCACCAACTACCGCTTCCTCTCCGTTGCCACCGGCTTTTCCGCCGGAGTAATGCTCTATGTCTCCTTCGTCGAAATTTTTATTAAAGGCGTCGACTCACTGGTCGCAACCTACGGCGATCCCCTGGGCCACTGGATCAACGCCGCCTCCTTCTTCGGCGGCATGGCGCTCATCGGAATCATCGATGCACTCATCCCCCACGCCGAAAACCCGCACGAAATTCATACCGAATTTGAAACCGCCCCCCTTCACGACCCCGACGCCCCCATGCCCGACGCCGAAACGCTCGGCATGAAACACATCGCCGACCCAAACAAAAAGGCGGCCCACGACCACAAACTCATGCGCATGGGCATGTTCACCGCACTCGCCATTGCCATTCATAATTTCCCCGAAGGGCTCGCCACCTTCCTTGCGGCACTCGAGGATCCAAGCCTTGGAATTCCAATTGCCATCGCCATCGCCCTACACAATATTCCCGAAGGCATCAGCGTCTCCGTGCCCATTTTCTACGCCACCGGCAATCGAAAAAAGGCCTTCTTCTATTCCTTCCTCAGCGGCCTCGCCGAACCCGTCGGCGCCCTCATCGCCTACATGGCTCTGCGCTTTTTTCTCGGCGGCGATGAAGGAGCAATCCCCTCGCAAGTCATGGGAATCCTCTTTGGGGGGGTCGCCGGCATTATGGTCTACATCAGCCTCGACGAACTCCTGCCAACCAGTCGCGCCTATGGCAAGGGACACGACAGCCTCTTCGGCCTCGTTGCCGGCATGCTCGTCATGGCACTGAGCTTACTGTTGATGCGATAGTTCTTGCGGGTAGACAAATTCAATCACGAAACGTAGATTAGCAGGCCTTTTATAGGAGAAAAATCATGTTCCCAGAAGTTCGACTTAGACGCCTGCGCCAAAGCGCCGGAATACGCAACCTGCTCAACGCCCCCCTGCCCGCCCCTGAAAAATTCATGTGGCCCACCTTCGTGATGGATGGCGAAGGCAAGCGCGAAGCCATCGACTCCATGCCCGGGCAATCACGCCTAAGCATCGACCAACTCCTGATCGACCTGGCCCCCCTCGTCGATTCCGGCATCGGCAGTGTTCTCTTATTTGGCCTCGCCGACGACACTGAAAAAGATTTCCAAGGAACCGAAGCTTTCAACGAAAATGGCGTCGTGCAACGCGCCATCCATGCCGTAAAAAGTAAATTTCCCGACCTCGTCGTGGCCGCCGATGCCTGCGTTTGCGCCTATACCAACCACGGCCACTGCGGGCCACTCACCGACTCCGGCAACGTCGACAACGATCTCGCCATTGCCAACCTCGGGAAAATATGCGTTTCGCACGCCGCCGCCGGAGCCGATATCGTGGCCCCCAGCGCCATGATGGATGGGCAAATTGCCGCCATCCGCGCCGCACTCGATTCCAACGAGCGGAAGGAGACGATTTTAATGAGCTACTCCACCAAATTTGCCTCGTCCATGTATGGCCCCTTCCGCGATGCCGAAAAATCGCAGCCCGGCAAAGGCGACCGTAAAGGCTATCAGGCCTCCCACGCCGATCTCCGCACCGCACTCCGCGAATCCGAATTCGACGAAGCCGAAGGCGCCGACATGCTCATGATTAAACCGACGCTCTTCTACCTCGATATCCTCGCCAAAATGCGCGAATCCACCGACTTGCCGATTGCGGCCTATAACGTCAGCGGCGAATATTCCATGCTCCACGCCACCGCCCAGCGCGGCTGGGGCGACCTCAAAGCCATGGTTCAGGAATCGACCCTGGCCATGAGTCGCGCCGGAGCCGACATTCTCATTTCCTATTGGGCCAACCAATACGACGAACTTTTTAAGGATTAAAACCCACAGACATTAGACAGGAGAACTCTTATGAATTCAGCACAATGGTTTGAACGGGCAAAGAAAGTGATCCCCGGCGGCGTGAACAGCCCGGTCCGAGCATTTAATGGCGTGGGCGGAACACCCGTCTATTTTAAATCCGGCAAGGGCGCAAAGGTACAGACCGAAGACAACACGGAATTAATCGACTTCTGCGGCTCGTGGGGCCCTCTCATTCTCGGGCATGCTCGCGAGGAGATTGTCGAGGTCGTGGCCCAAACCGCCGCGGATGGACTTACCTTCGGAGCCAATACCGCAAAAGAAACCGAATTTGCCGAGCTACTCAGCACACTCGTTCCAAACCTCGAAATGTCTCGCTTGGTCAGCTCCGGCACGGAAGCCGTTATGACCGCGATCCGCCTGGCGCGCGGGTATACCGGGCGGCGTAAAATCCTAAAATTCGATGGCTGTTATCACGGCCACACAGATTATATGCTCGTAGCCTCCGGCAGTGGATTGCTCACCGGCGGCATCTCCTCTTCCGCCGGCGTTTCACCAAGCGCCACCGCAGAAGTTTTCGTTGCCCCCTATAACGACCTCGCCGCGGTACAAGAAATTCTCCGGACCAATGGCGACGAAATTGCCGCCGTGATTGTTGAGCCGATCGCCGGGAATATGGGCCTCATTGAACCCGCCGAAGGCTTTCTCGAAGGCCTCCGCACCGCCACCGCGGAATGCGGTAGCCTGCTTATTTTTGACGAAGTTATCAACGGATTTCGCCTCGGCCCAACCACCTATGGCCATCTGACAGGCATCGTGCCCGACCTCACCACCCTCGGAAAAATCATCGGCGGTGGCATGCCCATTGGAGCCCTCGGCGGAAGCACAAAGATTATGTCCTCCCTCGCACCGCTCGGCCCCGTTTATCAGGCAGGCACGCTCAGTGGAAATCCCGTTGCCGTGGCCGCCGGAATGAAAACGCTCGAACTGTTGCGCGATGAAAATCCCTATCCAAAAATGGCGGCACTCGGCCAAAAACTGGCGGATGGCATAAACCAAATCGCCGGAGAAATGGAGCTCGATCTACACTGCGCCCAGCGCGGGGGCATGTTCACGCCGTTCTTCCGAAAAGAAGCGGTTCATAATCTTGATGATTCTAAAGCATGCGATCAAAAAGCCCACGCCCGCTATTTCCACCACATGCTCAACGCCGGATTCTATACTCCCCCCAGCGGCTTCGAAGTGGCCTTCGTTTCCGCCGCCCACACCGAGGCCGATATCGATGGGTTTCTAACCCAGTTTAAAGAGATGAATTAGGGTCCATCTCTGCAACGAGCATTTTTTAACCGCACGAACCACAAAGGTATACAATGAAAGCAGTCGGCGAAGCGATACGCACCATTTCAGATTTTCCAACCCCGGGAATACAATTCAAAGACATCACCCCCCTGCTCGCCGACGGCCCTCTTTTCCAGCAAACTATCGATGCATTCAAAAATCGCCACGCCGATCATGACATCGATATTGTGGTTGGAATTGAAGCCCGCGGTTTTATTTTTGCCTCAGCCCTCGCCTACGCCCTTGGGGCCGGAACCTGCATGGTGCGCAAACCCGGCAAACTCCCGCACACCATTCATCAAAAAACGTACGAACTTGAGTACGGCACCGACACGGTCGAAATCCATACCGACGCCTTTAAAGCCGGACAACGAATTCTGATTATTGATGATGTTCTCGCCACCGGCGGAACGGTGGCCGCAACGGTTGAACTGATTCAGAATAACTTTGAGGTGGAGCTCGTTGAAATTAACTTTCTGATCGAATTAGAATTTCTACAGGGGCGTAAAAAATTGCCCAATATCCCGCTCTATGCTCTCCTTCAATAGGAGGTTGGCACACCTCGTTCTTGGCAGAGAATACTTATTTAGGTCCCTTTTTCGCGTTCGCAATTGAGGGGTTACGCGATGAACAAATTAGTCCGTCTATTTTGGGGCGCTTTTCTAGCCATTGGTGCGCGGGCAGAACTTTTTATGCTTGATCGGCTCATGCTGAAGTCGGCTTTTCTGCCAAGCACATGAGGGCCAGTAATACTGTAGGGGCCTTTCATTCGCGTACACAAAAAAACCCAGAGCAATCCGGGCTTTCGGTCTTCTATTTTAAAACAACTACACGCTTACATGTTACCCATCGAGTCGAGCAAACTTTTTGCTTTTTTAGCCTGATCTTCACTTGGAGCGGAAGCGGGAGCGGGAGCGGGAGCACTTGCTGGAGCGGAAGCAGGAGCACTTGCTGAAGCGGAAGAAAGCGAGCTCATGTTATTTTGGAACATTTCAAAACGTTTCTTCATTTT
>JAUUYK010000055.1 GCA_030588285.1 Kiritimatiellales bacterium | reverse complement strand
GAGGATTGCACTGGTTTTTCCCGCTTCAGCACTGCCGAAGAAGAGTCAGTTCTTTTTCCCGATGGCCGTCGGCCGGATAGCGTTTTCGACGAGGTTGTTGTCGATTTTGAGCAAGGCTTTGATTGCTGCAAGTAGGGGCGCCGCACCTCGTCAAATGACAGTGCCGTCGTCGTGATCCGCTTAATCTTCATTAGTTTGAGCGTCTCCCAATCCGCCGGGAGGTGCCAGAAGTTTTCTAGCTGCCGCACCGATCATAAATAGGACATATGCGTCTTTTTTCATAGCCCCGTAAGTGCATATCGTCTATAAAATTCCGACTTAATGATGATTTCATCTTGTTCTTTTCGGTTACCCGGGCGCTTTATTGTGCTCCGCCTTCGAAAGAAACGTTAATTTAAAGAAGAATTGTAGATAAATAACTGCCGCGCAGCGGCTTACTTGATCAATAGCTCCGCGTTACGGTGAACAACGACCGATTTTGAAGGCAGCGTTTATGCGCACCGAAAGTGAGTTTGGACAATTAGTACAAACAAGGATGTACAAATTATGAAACACATTAACCTAATGAGAAGAAGCATCGCACTAACAGTATTAAGCGTCCTGATTAACTCTGTGGTCACGGCATCATCGATCAACAATACAGACGCTCCATGGCCAGGAACAAAATCATCCTTTCATGGTTTTACCCAACACACTTTTAAGGTGGAGGGTATGAACTGCAAGGTTGTCATCCCCAATGAGGTCGTTGATGGCAGCCCGTGGATTTGGCGAGCCCGCTTTTTTGGCCATGAGCCTCAGACAGATCTCGCCTGCTTGAAACGGGGTTTCCATGTGGCTTATGTTGATATTGGAGGACTCTATGGGTCCCCGGTGGCCGTTAAACGATGGGATTCTTTCTACGAATATCTAACCATAAAGCATGGTTTAGGTAAAAAGCCGGCATTGGAGGGGATGTCTAGAGGCGGATTAATAATCTTTAATTGGGCTTCCGCAAATCCCGATAAGGTAAGTTGCATTTACGCAGATGCTCCGGTGTGCGACTTTAAAAGCTGGCCGGGAGGAAAGGGAGTAGGAAAAGGGGCAAAAAAACAGTGGAAACAGTGCCTGAAAGTTTATGGTATGATAGAGGAAGAGGCTCTGAATTATAAAAATAATCCTATAGACAATCTACATTTATTGGCAACTTCCGGCATTCCATTGCTGCACGTAGTTGGCGATACCGATCAGGTTGTTCCTGTCGCAGAAAATACGGCTGTAATTGAAAAACGGTATAAGGAATTGGGAGGCTCAATTCAGGTGATTCACAAGAAAGATGTGGGGCACCATCCCCATAGCCTCAAGGACCCTACTCCCATCGTAAACTTCATACTAAAACATACAAATAATTAAGGGATAGTTGAGCTCGAGGAACGAGCTACTCGGGCGATCCCTGGGTTCAAGAAGCCGTTGCTCGGCCGACCCGCAAAAAGCACTCGAGAGAGTGCTTTTTGTGTTCGCAGAACCCGCTATAAGGGCAATCGTTCTCCGATGATTATATTCTATTGATTCGCGAGGGATGAATCGACCTTTAGGGCGGAAAGGGGGCGGTTCTATGAAATAAGGGTTTGTAGAAAGAAAAAGGGGGCCGTGTAGGCATTTGGACATTTTATGGATTATTACCTCAAGTAACCAATAGGTTTTGTTGATGGGACGAAAACCAAGGATTGAATCCTTGATTAATCAGCTCGCTCAAGGCTTCGTTGCATTTCCCGCTATTAACGACGAGCTCAATCATGCCCTCGGTCATTTTGCGGGGCACATGATTTTCGTGGGTTTCGAGGCCGAAGATGCTACCGGCGGGTTTGTTTCTGAGCATTTCTTCACTCATCCCATTTTGTAAATCCCCCTGAATATCCAGATCGATGATTCCTTTAGGTTCTATCTGGCGAGGGAGGGGGGCGTGGGAATACGTACCGCACTGCTTGGGCTTAAGATGTAACTGCGGCAGCAACCGCAGGCGGCAACAACGGTGTAAATGAAATGGTATTTTATTCTGTCTCCGAGCCTACTACGCATCTCGATGCGTGAGCATAGCTGGATTTGTAGCATGAGTCATTCGCCGGATAAGGGTTTAGGATATACGAATTTTCGGGGTGTGGTGGCTCATTCGGCCCACCACTTTTTGTATAAGCACTACGTCGGATGCAAAGTTAACTTAATTATTATCGTTTTGAGCTGATAGAATCTATCTAAACTCGGTCAACCCATAAGGGCTTGGTTTTAACTGTCTCACGGAATCTGATTTATTCAATGGGTACGCTCGAGGTATGCCTTAGAATCGGTTGCGGTATTGCAATGGGCTGAAACCGATCGCCTGTTTGAAGCATTTCGACAGGTGGAACACATCGCAGAAGCCCAGCTGTTCTTCAATTTGAGTGATGGATAGGTTCTGGCAACGGAGTAATCATTCCTTTCAATGGGCCGGATCATGAACATACGGAACTAAATTGAATAGATCAAATAAGGGGTCGATAGAGGGGCAATGATGTAACGGATTAGCGGAATCGGCGGAACTGTTACACACCATATTTCTCTGATTATGTGGCGACGCCTCTGGATGGGACGATTTTTTTTTTGTGGAAGTGCTAACGATTAAACTCGCCCGCCGCCCGTTGCTTTCGCTTTACTGCTCGGCCTTATGTTTATTGATTCCCATGTACATTTTGATCGGTTCGTAAAGGAGGGCACGCTGGCGGAACTGCTGGAGCAGGCGGCTGCTGCCCAGGTGAATGAAATGGTGGCGATCGGCGGATCGGCCGAGGCCAATACCCTTTCGTTAAAGTTGGCGGAGGACTATCCAAATCGAATTTTTGGGTGTGCGGGGTTCGATCGCGATCTTGCGCCGGAGGAATACGATCTGGCCGAATTGCGCGATTTTGTAGCGAATCCGCTGGTGAAGGCGGTCGGCGAAACGGGGCTGGACTATTATTATACCGCGGAAACCGCCACGGAACAAAAAAAGCTATTCAACGAAAATCTGGCGCTGGCCGTGGAGTTTAAAAAGCCGGTCGTGGTGCATTCGCGCGATGCCGATGATGATACGATTGCGCTGCTTTCCGATTTTTCCAAGGCCTGGAAGGGCGATCCTGCTCAGCTCGGGGTCCTGCATTGTTTTACGCGCGATACCGCCTTTGCCCGGCAGGTGCTGGATCTCGGATTGCTGATTAGTTTCAGCGGGATCGTAACGTTTGCCAATGCTGCCCCGTTGCGGGAGGTGGTGCCGTATGTGCCGGATGATCGGTTGCTGATTGAAACCGATTCGCCGTATCTCGCGCCGGTTCCGATGCGCGGTAATCGGAATGAACCGGCGTTTGTGGTTCATGTGGCTAAACGGCTTGCCGAATTGAAGGGCGGTTCGGTAGAGTCGATCGCGAAGTTAACCTCAACTAATGCGCGGACGTTGTTTTCGCTGTAATTTTCCAAGGATTAATATGAAAAATATACTGCTTCTTTTTGCTCTTATCGTGACCACCCACGCACAAACCAATGAGATTGCTAAGGTCCGCGTTATGGGCGATCGGGTTAGCCTGCGGGCTTTACCGAGTCTGGAAGGCGAAATTCTTGATCGGGCAATGCGCGGTGAGGAGATGGTTTCGTTTCAGTCCACCAATGGTTGGGTTGCGGTGCAGGCGCCGGATAGCCTGGATTTTTGGGTGGCGAGTAAATATCTCCAAAACGGCGTGGTTGTGCCAGAAAAATTAAATGTCCGCTCGGGCCCTAGTTTGAACTATCAGGCGATGGTCGTGGTGAAAAAAGGCGATCTACTTTCGATGCGAGGGGAATTTAATTCGTGGATGAAGGTGGCCCCGCCGATCGGCAGTTTGGTTTGGATCAGTGAAGATTTTGTGGAACGGGTTGCGCCGCCAAAAGCGGCGCCGCCGGTTGTGATCCCCGATCCAAAACCCATTCCAAAACCGGTCGTCAAAAAAATAGATAAACCCAAGGAAGAGCTTCCACCACTGGTATTGGTATTGGACGATACCCGGCCGCAGGGTAAAAAAGGTAAATATCCCGGAGTTTTGCGTCGTGCTAACCCAGGGCTGTATCAGTTGGTGCTGATTGTTGGTGCGCTGGAAGAGCCGATTTGTCTTGTCCGCGGTCGCGAAAGTCAGCTGGAAAAAATGTTAAATCGTTCGTTATTGATTGAAGGCAAAATCTATTGGGCAAAGGGTATTTTTATTCCGATTATTCAGCCTGAAAAGATTAATATCGATCCCCTTATTTCGAACTAAAGGAGAAAGGGTCGAAAGTCGAAAAATCTAAGCTCAAAGCGCTGCTTTCCTGCTCTTTGGCTTTCGAATTTACGATTTTTGATTTTAAGACCTGTGACCTCAAAACCTTCGACCTCACTTCTCGACATGCTCTACCCCCGGCGGTGCATCGGTTGTGGAACCTCGCGACCGGAGACTTTTCGGTCTATTTGTTGGGACTGCTGGTCCGATGCAAGTTGCATTGAACCCCCGTTTTGTGAGCGCTGTGGCGATCCAATTGCCGGGGCGGTGGACCATGACTTTATCTGTTTCACCTGCTCCGCGAAGAAGCCGGCTTTCGATGCCGCTCGTTCCGCGGCCCGATACGACGGGGTGGTGGGCGAAGCGTTGCGTTTGTTGAAGTATGAGAAGGCATTATGGATGGCGCCGGATATGGCCGAGTTGCTTCATGCCTGCCTACAGGCCGAATTTTCCGGCTGCACATTTGATTGGGTGGTGCCGGTTCCTTTGCATCCTATTCGCCGGCGGGAGCGCGGATATAATCAGTCGAACGTGCTCGCCCACGAACTGGGAAAACGAATCGGCTGTCCGAATAAGGGCGGATTGCTCCGTCGAATAAAGCCCACCACAACGCAAACACATTTGACAGCCTCCCAGCGGCTTAGTAACGTGAAAAACGCTTTCCAATCGAGGAAGGAGAAAAGGCTGGTCGGGCAGCGTGTGCTGCTCGTTGATGATATAATGACAACGGGAGCAACCGTGAATGCCTGCGCGAAGGCGTTGAAAAAAGGCGGCGCAGCATCCGTTCATGTAATAACAGTGGCACGCGGTTAACTGAGGATTTTAAACATGGCTTTATTTGGAAATAATAAAAAAAACTATTCCACCATCACGGTAAAAAAACGGGACGTGCCAGACGGCCTTTGGATGAAGTGCCCGTCCTGTAGCGAAATTGTCTATAAAGAACAGATTACTGCTAATCTCGAAGTGTGCACGCGTTGTGACCATCACTTCACGCTCTCTCGCCAAGCACGACTCGACCTGCTTTCTGATAAAGGAAGTTTTGTGGAGTGGGCCGGCAACATTAAATCGGTCGACACCCTCGGCTTCACCGGAAAACTTTCCTACATCGATAAGCTTGCCGCTAATCAGAAAAAATCGGGATGGAACGATGCGATTACCGTTGGCGGGTGCACACTGAATGGGCGTGAAATCGGCCTCGGCGTGATGGATTTCTCTTTTCTTGGCGCCAGTATGGGCAGTGTTGTTGGTGAGCGTGTAACCCATCTCATCGAACGGTGCACCGCCGAAGGTCGGCCGGTGTTGCTCTCCTGCGCCTCCGGTGGCGCACGGATGTATGAAGGGCTGCTTAGTCTCATGCAAATGGCCAAGACCAGTGCTGCGTTATCCCGCCACGCGGCCGCCGGACTGCCTTATATCCCCATTTTAACGCACCCAACTATGGCCGGTGTCATGGCCAGTTTTGCGACCCTCGGCGATATTATCGTGGCCGAACCGGAAGCCCTGATTGGGTTTGCCGGGCCGCGCGTAATTAAGGAAACCATTCAGCAGGATCTGCCCAAAGGATTCCAGCGGTCCGAGTTTTTGCAGGATCGCGGCCTGATTGATATGATTGTTCCGCGCAACGAACTGCGCGAACGCATGTCGCTTATGCTCGATTATTGCTGTGATAAATAATGAGCGAAGCCGTTAGGGCGCTGTTCGAACGAACCACGCAGGGCATTAAGCCTGGGCTAGAGGTCATCACCGCCCTGCTTGATGCGCTCGATAACCCGCACCAGAAGCTCGCCAATATTCACGTGGCTGGCACCAACGGAAAAGGCTCCGTTTGTGCCATGCTTGAATCGGTGTTGCGCGCATCAGGATTTAAAACCGGCCTTTACACCTCGCCACACCTCATCGATTTTTCCGAACGGTTCCGTATTAATGGAGCTCCAATTCTGGAAAAAAAATTAGACCACTATATCGAGGTCGTCGATGCCCCGACCCTGCCGTGCCGTGCCCCGACGTTTTTTGAACTATCCACGGCCATCGCCTTTCAATATTTCGCCGACGAAGCCGTCGACATTGCCATCATTGAAACCGGGATGGGCGGACGCTGGGATGCCACCAATGTCGTGATTCCGCTGATTTCCGTCATCACCCATATCGATATAGACCACACGAATTTTTTAGGGGATACCCTCGAGGCGATTGCCTCCGAAAAAGCCGGCATCATAAAACCTGGCCGCCCCGCCATTTCGGCCCCGCAATCTGCCGCCGTGATGGCCGAGCTTGGATGCATAGACGAGGTTTCTACTCTCGTTTCGGTAGCGAAGATTGGTGCACCGCAAAAGCTGAAGATCGAAACTCACTCCCGTAATCTTCCGCCGATCAATCTTCCACTACT
>JAUUYK010000114.1 GCA_030588285.1 Kiritimatiellales bacterium | reverse complement strand
GCCCCGAACTTGGTTTCCCACAGCAGATGCATTCCCCCGGTCCACTATCAGAACGCTCAAACGGAACCGTTCGGATAGTCACCGACAGGTCATCATTAATCTTCTTTTCGCACGCTTCAGCATCGCACCAATGACTCATAGCAAAACCTGCGTGAGCTTCTGGGCGATTCTTATTCTTCGGCGTGAAAAACTTCACAAAATCATCAAAAGAATCAATTTCCTTCGTATTCTCGGCACGGTGATCCAACGCGCGTTGCAGCAAGTTTTGTTGAATATCGTCCAGCGTCTGAACAATATGGGCAACAAATTCAGCCTTATCAACGCCTTCTTTCTTGCCCGTATCTCGGCGCGCCATGAAGACCGAATTATTCGCCATATCGCGCGGCCCAACTTCTGCCCGAACCGGAATCCCCTTCTTGACCCAACCCCAGCCCTTTTCGCCCGCATTAATATCGCGAGCATCCACCACCACTTCAATATCCCGCTCATAGAAACGCAGCTTCCGAAGGTCGGTCGCAATTTCGTTGCAATAGGCCAAAATCGATTCACGATCCTCTTCCTTCCGAATGATCGGAAGAATAACCACATGGCTCGGTGCGAGGCGCGGCGGCATAATCATGCCATCATCGTC
This sequence comes from Kiritimatiellales bacterium, assembly GCA_030588285.1. Next base: position 4,079 of record JAUUYK010000114.1, on the reverse strand, counting down.
CGCATGCGTCATAATCATGCCACCAATCAGTCGGGTTGAAACGCCCCACGATGTGGTCCATGCAAAATCTTTTCCGCCATTCCGGTTATTAAACTGAATCCCCGAAGCCTTAGCAAAATTTTGCCCCAGAAAATGGCTCGTTCCCGCTTGCAGTGCTTTACGGTCTTGCATCATTGCTTCGATACATAGCGTGCTTACTGCACCAGGAAAACGTTCACTCGCCGTTTTTTCACCGGTCAGCACCGGCATTGCCATAAATTCTTCTGCAAAGATCTTATAAACTTCCAGCATTTTACGAGTTTCCTCCAATGCCTCGGCTTCTGTTTCATGCGCAGTATGTCCTTCCTGCCAAAGAAACTCGGTGGTTCGGAGGAAAAGTCGGGTCCGCATTTCCCATCGCATCACATTCGCCCATTGGTTAATCAAAATTGGTAAATCGCGGTAGCTCTCCACCCATTTGGCATAGGTTGCACCAATAATGGTTTCCGAGGTCGGGCGAATAATCAACGGTTCTTCCAGTTCCCCCGCCGGAATCAGTTTTCCATCAGGCCCAAGTTCAAGACGGTGGTGCGTTACCACGGCGCATTCTTTAGCAAACCCCTCCACATGCTCCGCTTCTTTTTCCAGATAGCTCTTCGGGATCAAAAGCGGAAAATACGCATTCACATGGCCCGTATCCTTAAACATTTTATCCAGCCCTTTCTGAATATTTTCCCATAGCGCATAACCCCATGGCCGAATAACCATACATCCGCGCACATCCGAGTTTTCCGCCATTTCTGCGGCCCGCACCACCTGTTGATACCACTCCGGATAGTTTTCTTCTCGCGTAGGTGTAATTGCCGTTTTCTTCTGCTTAGCCATAAATAAGTCCTGGTTTCGGTATTTTAACTGCCACTCGGTGGCCCTGAAATTGAAGCGCAAAATCTACAGCGGAAGTCCCCCGAATACACGCAAAAAAGATGAAAGAGCAACACGGTCCATCGCTCGAAATCGTCCTTACTTCATTAATGCATTAAAGTAGGCGGGAACTTTCGCCGTAAAGGTCATCGATTCTTTGGTAAATGGATGATTAAGCGTCAGTGTTTTTGCATGCAGACAAAGGCGTTTTTCGCCCAGTTCGCGGGTTCCATATTTTTTATCGCCCACCACAGAATGCCCTTCATCGGCCAGATGCACGCGAATCTGATTTTTTCGCCCCGTCATTAAATCAATTTCCAGCAGACTAAATTTCACAGACTCCTGCACCACCTGAAAGGCTGTTCGGGCAAATTTTCCCTTTTCGGGATCGTTCACCGAATACATTTTATGCGCCGTATTTTCGAGCAGAAAGGAGGAAATCATCCCCTGCTTTTTCGTGAGAATTCCACGAACGACGGTAACGTATTTCTTTTTAAAATTTGGCCATTCCTTCTGAAGATATTTTTTGGCTTGTTCACTTTTTGCAAAGACCAAAACGCCCGAGGTATCCCGATCAAGGCGATGAACAATATACACCCTATTTTTTGATTTTGAATTACCCTTTCGGGCATACGTATTCAACAAATAGTGCGCGGTATTTTCCCGAATCGTATCTGTGCCCATTGTCAATAGGCCCCACGTTTTATCCACGACGATAATATCCCAATCTTCGTAGAGAATCGTAAGCCCCTTGGGATGGAATTTTTTCGGAGGTTGCTTAAATGGTTTCTTTTGTTGCATCGGAACATCCCCGAGTTGGAAAAAACGAACTACTTTTCGCCAAACGTTTTCATTTTAGGCAAATCGGGCATCGGCACGTCTTCAACCTCGGACTTTATTCGAACCCCTTCCTTTGCTAAAATTTCAACATAGAACGATCGGAGCTCGCGGGCTTGAATATCATTAATACATTTATCGAGTTCCGACAAATGAACCCCTTTTGCATCGATTTCGGTATCGCCAAATTTGCAATCGAAATCCCAAAAGTCAACGCCTTCGGAGAGCTTCTTCCGCCGCTCACGTTTAATGTATTTTCGGATATCATTCTTTACCGAATCCACCATACGCGGATATTTAATTTTCGGATGGGTCAGTTTAAATGTTTTTTTCATAGCTAAATTCTCCAGGTTTTACAGGCTGAACAGATCATCCGAAGGAATCATATTTCCCGGATTCTCATAGCCATCATCAAGGGGCAAATCGTTTCCCTGCGAAGCCTCAACTGCAAGCTCATCGCATCGTTCATTTTCAGGATGATCGTTGTGCCCTTTCACCCATTTAAAGTCAACCGTATGCCGTTCACATAATTCAAGTAATATGGCCCAAAGGTCTGGATTCTTAGCCGATTTCGATGGAGAAAGTTTCCAGCCCCGAGACCGCCATTTTTTGGCCCAGCCTTTAACCATCGCATTCACAACATACTTAGAATCGCTCGTCAGCACCACAGAACACGGTTTCTTAAGCGAACGTAGTCCGGCAATGCAGCCCATCAGTTCCATTCGGTTATTCGTGGTTTTATGAAAACCACCCGCCAGTTCTTTTTTTCGATCGCCAAAAATCAATACCACCCCATAACCACCGGGGCCAGGATTTCCTTTACAGGCTCCATCCGTATAGATTTCAACGATCGCGTTCATGCACCGTTCGTTCCTAGCCAACATCGCGAAACTGAATTCCCAACTCTTTGGAGAGTTGTTTAATCCGCTTTTCTTCGTGTGGCGTAATGAGCGCCAAAGAGATTCCCGTTTTACCCGCGCGGGCGGTGCGACCACTCCGGTGCGTGTAATACTCGTTCTTTTCCGGCAGTTGATGATGAATCACAAAGGCGAGACCCTCCACATCAATTCCGCGTGCGGAAACATCGGTGGTGATAAGAATACGCGCACGCTCTTTTTTAAACATCCGCATCACTTTATCGCGCTCGGTCTGCATGAGGTCACCATGCAGCACTACATTGGAAAATCCGTACGGTTCGAGGGCTTTGCCAAAAGCGATCGTATCGGCGCGGGTGCGGCAAAAAATGAGCCCGCGTTGCTGTCCTCGGTCCTTTAGAAACTGAACGATTTTTTCTAATTTCTCCCCTTCCTTGCAGGGGATGTATTGATGCTGAATATTGGGGTTCACGATATTTTTCTTATCGATCTTCAGGAATGGAGCATCCGAGGCAAAATACTTACTGATCATTTTTTTAATCCCCGGCGGCATCGTTGCTGAGAACAGCCAGATATGACGCGAACCTTGCGTCATTTTCATAACCGCATCGATGTCGTCGCGAAACCCCAGCTTAAGCATTTCATCTGCCTCATCGAGCACGAGGAATTTAACATGCGTCAAATCAACGGCCTTGCGGCGAGTCAGGTCCATTAATCGACCGGGCGTGGCCACAAGAATATGAGTTGGGCGTTTGAGCGCCTCAATCTGCCGATCAATTTTATCGCCGCCGCAAACTACTTCAGAAAAAATACGTTCCGTGTATTTAGTAAAACGGAACAGTTGTTTTTGAACCTGCTTTGCCAACTCGCGGGTCGGGGCCAAAACAACGCCTTGGATATGCGGATAGGTTGAATCAACATTAGCCAACAGAGGAAGGCCGAACGCTGCGGTCTTTCCCGTCCCCGTTTGAGCCTGCCCAACAAAGTCGGTCGCAGTTCCAAGTAGCATGGGAATGGTTTTCTCCTGAATATCGGTTGGCGTCTTAATACCGAGTTCTTCCAATCCTTTGAGGTAGCCTTCGGTGATACCGAGTTCTTTAAATGTTTTCATATCTATCCTTGCTGATTTAATTCGGAACATCGAAGCGTTTAATAAAAAGCAGGCAGGGCGGTAAGCCGGATTCTGTTCTCCTTACGGAGTCAGTCATTTATCTAGTGCGTTCAACCCGGAACTCAAGTGGAGCGGGCCGCTCCTTGTTCCCTATTTGATCTTGCTCCGGATGGGGTTTACCCTGCCCCCTCGATTACTCTCGGGGCGGTGGGCTCTTACCCCACCTTTTCACCCTTACCCCAACGAATTGGGGCGGTATATTTTCTGCGGCACTTTCCATCCACTGCGATCTTGCACAGCGGTTCCCGCGTTAACCACGGGACATCCTGCCCTACGGAGTCCGGACTTTCCTCCCT
>JAUUYK010000034.1 GCA_030588285.1 Kiritimatiellales bacterium | reverse complement strand
CAGTACCGCATAATTCCAACAGAGATAGGGCCTCAACAACAGGAATTTTGTATTCAAACTCCGCCCGGGAAATTCCCGAAGTTGCACCTTTAATGGTGAGATAGGCTGACGCTCCCATCACCCGAACTCGGACCGTTTTTTCAACATCTGAAACAAGATATCCCTGCTGACAGGCCAAGCTTGAATCTACCGCCAGCTTCCATGAGCCGTCTTTTACCAAAAATTTACGTTCAATCTCCACACCCATTATACACTCCTGCTCTATTCAAAAACCCGGGTAAGCCGAGTGCTCTCGGGAATCATTTCCTGCTTCAACATTTTAAATAATCGTTGAGCAATCGGTCCAGATTCCCCCGTACCGACGGGGGCCCCCTCAAACAGAATCACCGGCGTAATATTTGGTGTGGTTCCATAAATATGAACTTCGGCGGCGGCGCGAACTTCCTCCAGCTTGATCGGACGAAATTCGGCACAGGTTAAAACGCGTTCCTTCACCAGTTCCTTTGCAAACTCAAGAGCCCGCTTGGCCGTGGTGCCAGCAAGAACTCGTTCGGGCGGCGGCATAAATAACTCTTTTTGGGGGGTGACAATACCAATATTCTCCGTGGCTCCCTCTCCAAGAAAACCATTTTCATCGAGCGAGATCGTAAAATCGACTCCTAGATCAACCGCTTCTTTTTTCATGAGTACATTAGGAAGATAATTGCAGGTTTTAACTTGCGCAAAAATACCCGATTTAATTGGAACTTTACTCAAGGCAACCTGCACGCCTTTGGGAAATTCATTAATACTCGTATGCTCCAATTCATAAACCACGATATAGAGCTCCGGATGCAGGCAAGCATAGGGATTGACCCCCATCGTGCCCTGCCCTCGGGAGAGCAAAAGTCGAACCAACGCATTTCGTTGCCCTCCGGCATAAACGGTCTGAACAATCAAATCAGCCATGCCATCCAACGAAACGGGTAATTTAATGCCCAACGTTGCGCACGACCGCTCCAAACGAGCCAAATGATCTTCCAGATTATAGAGGCTCCCATCCACGCACTTTAACGACTCAAAAACACCATCGCCACGGTGCACCATATGGTCATCCACGGGCACCATCATGACCGCCTGATCCCTCACAATACAATCCACCACCGAGGAATACATGGCATATAACTTCTTCTCTATCTTCGGCAATCGTCTCAGCCACTCCTCGCGAGCGACCACCTCTTTTTTGGATTCGTTGGACATACTTTTTTCCTCATTAAACTGCGGATATCCTCGCGTATTTTCTCGCCGATTGGAATTTATTTCTACCCGGATAAATGAGACATTCTCATTCGAATTTTAAATACCAGCAAGGAATTTATAATGAAAGATTTAATTAAGAAACGTATTTTAGTCACCGGCGGAGCCGGTTTTCTGGGTTCCCATCTCTGCGAACGATTGCTGAATGAAGGGTGCGATGTGATCTGCATGGATAATTTTTTCACCGGCCGAAAAGCCAACATTGCCCATTTAATGAGCAATCCCTACTTCGAACTAATGCGACACGACGTCACCTTCCCCTTCTTCGTGGAAGTCGACGAAATCTACAACCTTGCCTGTCCCGCCTCACCGATTCACTACCAGTTTGATCCAGTACAAACCACCAAAACCAGCGTCCACGGAGCCATCAACATGCTCGGGCTCGCCAAACGCACCAATGCAAAAGTATTTCAGGCCTCCACCTCAGAAGTCTACGGTGATCCCTCGGTTCACCCGCAATCGGAATCCTATTGGGGCAACGTCAACCCGATCGGGATCCGCTCCTGCTACGACGAAGGAAAACGCTGCGCGGAAACACTCTTTTTCGACTACTGGCGCCAACACCAAACCCGCATCAAAGTGGCTCGCATTTTCAATACCTATGGTCCGCGCATGCACCCACAAGATGGACGAGTTGTTTCTAATTTCATCATGCAGGCCCTTCGCGGAGAAGACATCACGATCTACGGCGACGGCCAGCAAACCCGTTCATTCTGCTATGTCTCCGACCTGATTGAAGGCTGGATACGCCTGATGGCGACCGACGACAACATCATCGGCCCGATTAACATCGGAAACCCCGGCGAATTCAGCATGATCGAACTCGCCGAAAATGTGATTGAGCTAACCGGATCGAACTCGAAATTAATCTTCGAAGACCTCCCCGCCGACGATCCCAAACAACGCAAACCCGATATTACCCTAGCTAAAGAAAAGTTGGGATGGGAACCCAAAATTCTATTGCGTGAAGGATTGGTAAAAACCATCGAATATTTCGATGGACTGCTGAAACAAAACGAAGACTAATCATTGCGCAAAGCATATTCTGCTCTTTCGAGAGCAAAATATGATGCGCGCCTTAAATTCTGCCCTGCGTTTTCTTCTCTGGTTTTTCATCGCGCCTATCCCTCTCATTTATGGAGCTATGCGCCAAAATCTAACCTAACCGCTGATTCAGATTTCGAGGTTCGCCTCTCCGAACGAGTGGGTCTACCAACGCCACCTACACCTACGATGCCAACGGAAACCGGGATAACAAATTCATTCACACCACAGAGGGCGCAGAGAATACGGAGTATAAATCCGACGAAGATAACCGACCCACCCACATCTTCGACGATGGGCCTCTGGGCAAGAACATCTCGCAAAAGCGACTCCCTCGTCGCTTAAGGCACGAAGCCACGGAGCGTAAAGTGGGATGCGGTGAATAAACGGGCGATTTCTGCAGCCGTATTCTGTCGTTTTAGAATAAATTAATCTGATTTAACTCGGCGACGGGGCGGAAGGTTTTGCGGTGTTCCGGAACGGCGCCGTATTTTTTTAAGGCTTCAAGATGTTGTTTTGTTCCGTAGCCTTTGTGTTTTGCAAAGCCATATTCGGGATATCGTTGACCAAGCTCCACCATTATGCGGTCGCGGGAAACTTTAGCAATGATGCTGGCCGCCGAAATAGAAATGCTCAATGCATCGCCTTTTACAATGCTCTTCGACTCGCACGGAAGTCCTTTAACCGGCAATCCATCTACCAACGCAAATTTAGCCCCGGCTTGCTCAACCGCAAGCGCCATGGCTTTGTGTGTGGCTTTCAAAATGTTGATGCGCTCAATTTCTTCAACACCAACAATACCAATTCCAATGGTTGTATAGTCGGAGGCGGTGAGCAGTTCAAAATATTTTTCGCGCCATTTCTCTGACATCGCCTTGGAATCCGTCAACCGTCCATAGGTTGTTCGAAGTTCTTTTCGGATGTGGTTGGGGTCGAAAATGAGTGCTGCGGCCACAACGGGACCGGCAAGCGGCCCACGACCGGCCTCATCAATTCCGGCTGGACGCAAAAAACCCGACGACCACGCTTCTTTTTCATAAAGCAGGACATCGGTAGTTTTGTCGACCATTTCACTCGCGCCTAATCGAAGGTATAAAAGTTAAAGGAGATGGTTTAAATGATCTTTAACTTTCAGAATTCCGACTGTTGCGAAGCCGATTTAAACGCGGCGTTCTTTAATGCGGGCTTTCTTACCGGCGAGATCACGCAGGTAGTAGAGCTTCGCACGACGAACTTGACCGTGACGCTCGATTTCGATCTTGTCGATATTCGGGCTGTTCAACGGGAAAATACGTTCAACACCTTCGCCATAGGAAATACGACGTACGGTGATGGATTCCATAACGCCCGAACCTTTACGGCCAATAACGGCACCGGTATAAATCTGGACACGTTCTTTATCGCCTTCTTTAATTTTGTAGTGAACGCGGATGGTATCACCAACAACAAATTTAGGATGACGATTTTGGTCGGCTTGCTCTTGATTAATTTTTTCTACAGTGTTCATAAAAGACTCTCGCTTCTGGATTTGTTCAAAGGCGCTAGATAATAGCCGTCTTCGTCTTTTGGTCAAGTGTTGTTTTCGTCATTTTCGTCGTTATTATTCAATAAGTCGGATCGACGCTCTTTTGTACGTTGCAAAGCCTGTTCATGACGCCACTCGGCAACCCTTCCATGGTCGCCGGAAAAGAGAATTTCTGGCACCTTCATGCCCCGAAATTCAGGTGGACGCGTATATTGAGGAAATTCAAGTAATCCGGAGGAAAAGGATTCATCTTCCGTGGCAATCTCTCCTCCACCTAAAACGCCAGGCCGTAGCCGAGCAACCGCATCGATTACCACCGCAGCCGACAGCACGCCGTTTGTAAGCACATAATCGCCAATCGAGATCTCTTCATTCACCAGCGCCGCACGTACCCGCTCATCTACGCCCTCGTAATGACCACAGATAAAAATGAGATGGCTGTGGTCATCCGCGAGCTGACGCGCGGCGGATTGAACGAAAGGTTTGCCTGATGGTGTCATTAAAATAACATGACTCTCTGGCGTCTGAATCGACTCCACCGCAGCAAAGAGTGGTTCCGGCTTCATTACCATGCCTGGACCACCGCCAAAGGGCCTATCATCCGTTTTATTATGCTTGTCCGTTGTGAAGTCACGTGGGTTAATTAAACGAAACTCTACGAGCCCAGCTTCCGCCGCACGCTTCATCATGCTTTCCTGCAGAAAGCCGTTAAGCATTTGCGGAAAAATTGTGACGACGTCTATTTTAAGAGTTTCGTTCATGGCCTTCTTTAAACAAGAAAAGAGCGGCCGAATGGCTCGCTCTTTTCGCTGTTTCCACGTTTTGGAAACGCCTAATCAACCACTTCAAGCATGGCTTTACGACCTTGCTTGGCAGCAATTGAATTCATCAGCGTTCGCATAGCACCAACGGTCTTACCACTTTTTCCAATAATTTTCCCAACGTCTTTTGCATTGCAACGCAATTCGAAGATGATGGTTTTTTCGCCGTCAATTTCGGTAATCGATACTTCATTTGGAGCATCGACCAACGACTTAGCAATGGATTCAAGTATGGTTTTCATGACCTAGGCTTTTTCTTCGGTAGCTTCTTCAGCGGCCGTAGCTTCTTCAACAACTTCTTCAGCTTCAATAGCAGCAACCGGAACTTCTTCGTTGGTTACTTCGCCGGAGACGGCTTTTTCTACTGGAAGAATGCGAGCCTTTTTAATGAGACTTGCAGCGGTATCCGATGGCTGTGCGCCACAAGAAAGCCAATAGTCAACACGGTCAAGGTTTAGTGAAAAGTTATTTCCTTCCAACTTTGGATCGTACCAACCGATAGTTTCGATGAAGCGGCCGGTCGGCGCACGACGCGAATCCTGAATGATTACACGATAGAAAGCGGCGTTGCGGCTGCCCATTCTACGTAGTCTGATCTTTACTGCCATAGCGTTCTTCTCCGTAATAATAACCCCTTCTTGGGGTGAAAGGGCTATTTTTTAGTGAACTTCTTGAGGTGTCGCAACCTTTTTCCCATCTTTTTGACCTGTTTCGACATCTTTCCCATTTCCGCAAACCGCTTAAGCAACTGATTCACATCTGCCAGTTTGCGGCCGCATCCCGCCGCAATACGCAATCGACGATTCCGATCAATTTTCTTTGGGTGCTGCCGTTCCCAAGTGGTCATACTTTGGATAATCGACTCAAACTTCTTCATTTCAAGGTCGGATGCTTTCGCAATGGCCTCTTTTTTCTTAGCATCCATTTTGAGCGCATCGCCCGGCATCATATCGAACAAACTGCTCATCGATCCCATTTTCTTCATCATGTTAATCTGCTTTAGAAAATCTTCAAGATCGAGTTGGTTCTTCTCCATCTTTTCCTGCATTTTCAGAGCCTCTTCCTGGTCCACCAACCCGTGCGCTTTTTCCACAAAACTGACCACATCGCCCATTCCGAGAATTCGTGAAGCCATGCGGTCGGGATAAAATGACTCCAGATCGTCCATTTTTTCGCCGTTACCGGTCATCAGGATTGGACACCCCGTTACCGCATGAACGGAAAGTGCAGCTCCCCCGCGGGCATCGCCATCGAGCTTCGTTAGAATCAATCCCGTCAGCCCAACAGCATCGCGAAATGTTTCCGCCACATGAACCGATTCTTGGCCAATGGCCGCATCGAGCACCAGCACGATATTGCGAGGCTCAGTTTCTTTTGTGAACTCTTTTAACTCCTGAACCAGTTCATCATCCACCTGAAAACGCCCGCCGGTGTCGTAGATCACCACATCGTATTTCCCGCCCTTGGAAAGCGCTGCCGCACGTTTTCCAAGCATAGGAACGGTTTCATTCGGTTCCGGTTTAATAATTTCACAGCCCACTTGGCCGGCCAAAATAGAGAGTTGTTCAACCGCCGCAGGGCGGCGGATATCGCAGGCCACGAGCAAAACGCGCCGGCCGGATTTTTTCCAGCGGTTCGCCAATTTTCCTGCTGTGGTTGTTTTTCCCGAGCCGTGCAAGCCCATCAGCATCACCGATGCGGGGCTCCCCGTGAGATCAAATTCCTTACGTGCGCTACCGAACAGCTCGACCAGTTCGTCACTAACCCGTTTAACCACCTGCTGGCCCGGCGTCACACTACCCAACACATCTTCGCCCATGCAGGATTCCTGCACGCGCTTCACAAAATCGCGTGCCACCTTAAAATTCACATCGGCTTCCAGCAACGCCACACGCACTTCACGTAGCGCATCCTGTATATTTTTCTCGCTCAACCTTCCGTAGCCACGCAGGTTTTTGAAGGTCTTCTGTAATGCGGTCGATAAATTTTCAAACATAGATATTTCCTGATTCGTAAAGAGAGCAGAGTTAAGCGGAAAGCCTCTTTCAGGCAAAGCGAAAAAGGCCACGTACCATCGGACTTCTTTAGCCCCCCCGTCCAGCGGTTCCTGAAGCCCCAAATGAGTGGTTATTTAAACTCGCCTCATCACGCGGTTGCGGTATTTTAGCGGCTTGAGCACAAATTTAAATTTGTACTAACGGATATAAAAAATGAGCGAAAGCACAACTAACGAGCCGGTTTCACGACAAGCATTAAATAAAGTGATCCTTAAATTCACAACCCCCAGTCGGGGGAAAGCGGCATGGCAAATTATTAATACCCTCGTTCCCTACCTCTTACTCTGGGCGCTAGCCATCGTCTCGTTCTCCACGGAGCTCCCAACTTGGGTCGGGATTCTGGCCATTTTGCTGGCTGGCCCATTTCTGGTGCGTATCTTCATTATTTTCCACGACTGTTGTCACTCCTCCTATTTCAAATCAACCTGGGCCAATACGCTCGCCGGCTACATCACCGGCATTCTAACCTCCTCCCCCTATCGCGATTGGGGCAAAGCGCACATCAGACACCATGCTACGGCGGGAAATCTAGACAAGCGTGGAATCGGCGACATCTGGACACTGACCGTCGAAGAATACATTTCAGCTCCCAAGCTCAAACGAATTACCTATCGTATTTTTCGGCATCCCCTCTTCATGTTTGGCGTCGGTCCTTCCTATGTTTTCATAATCTTCCACCGCTTCTCCCAGAAAGACATTCAGCACACAGGTCGGTTAAGCGTCTACATCACCAATCTTGGACTGCTTCTACTCCTCTTTATTGCCGGATCCACCATCGGCTACAAAACGGCTTTTCTGATTCATATTCCCATCACTATCATCGCGGCCACACTCGGCATTTGGCTCTTTTATGTGCAGCACCAATACGAAGAGGTCTACTGGGCCCGCAACGATGTCCGCGACTCATTGAAAGCCGCCCTCGAAGGAAGCTCCTACTATAAACTGCCAAAAATCGCTCAGTGGTTCAGCGGCAACATTGGCCTGCACCACATCCACCATCTTAACCCGTCCATTCCCAACTACAATCTGCAGGGATGCCACGACGAAATTCAGGCCATACAGCACATCGAACCGCTTGGCGTCCGGAAAAGCTTT
>JAUUYK010000208.1 GCA_030588285.1 Kiritimatiellales bacterium | reverse complement strand
GTCATCGATCAGTTTTTTCAAATCGGAGGCAGGAATATCGGTGGCAAACAGGCGAATGACTTCATAGGCCAAATCCGGATAGGAAAGCGTTGACCACTCCGCCAGCTTGTCCGAAACATGGGGCAGTTTTTCCGGCAAGAGCAGGCCGCCGTCAGGCGCGAGCCCCATAATGACCGCATCCTGAAATCCGACGGGCTCCATTTGCCCGCGTGTGCTAATATACTTCATAAATTAATCCCTCAAAAAAATAAAGGCCAGATTGTTCAACACAATCCGACCTCGTGAAAGGATAAATTAAAGCTATCGCATTTGATTCCTCTTTCTTTTTTTCGGTTTAGGCGAATTCATTATGCCAAAATCGGGATCAAACAAGGTTCCCTTTTTGGCCTGCTCAAATTGAGGTGCATTTTTCTCATAGGCCAACTCCTTGGACTTCGTGGCCACAATTTCGCCCTCCTTGTTCTTCTCTTTTATAACCACTAGGTAGCCTTCATATCTGCTCCCGCGACTCAACCTTCCTTCGACGTAAGTGACGGTGGACAGCGGCACCTCGATCTCAATCGCCTCGTTGGTTTTGAACGAAAATTCACGCTCGGAGTAGCCAATCACCTTGCGTATCTCTCTATTCGTATCTTTTGCAACCGCATAGATCTGCACCATAAAATCACGATTGCACGGTTCCGGATTGGTTTTCTCCAACACCACCTTAACTTTAACGGTCTCCGCCTTCTTTTTTAGATTCTTCATCGAGCCATATTTACCCGAATCAGACCTTCCCCGGTCCGTATCGACATTCACCGTAATTTTTATGTCAGGAGGAATTGCATTGGCCAACCACTCCTTATCCGTATAGCAGAGGCGGGATACAGGGATTTTAAATTGCTTTCCTGCAGAGGTTTCGAGAACAACTTCGTCTCGGAATAATTTTATATATTCGGCTTCAATAGCGTCCCCTTTTATGGATGTCCAGATTCGCATCTCCGCATACGCCGAAAAAGAGCCCGTAAATAACATCATCGCAACAGCATATTTAACCATTTGACTTCACCTCTTTCTGATCCTGATCAAGTTAGTAATGAATACATTTTAATTATACTCGATTTCATCGAGCAAATTCAAACCGGAACGTTTAAACTTGCGGGTGCATTTTCCATAGAATCATTTTGCTTCCCCCCCTCTCCACCGTTAGCTTGTTTCCCGACCCAACCCAAGGACGTAGCATGAAGATAACCGAGCAAATCCATAAAACAGCAACAGAACTACTCCCCTTATATACGCAGGAGGAGGCCGACTTACCGAATCGCCCCCTGTGGGAACACCCTGAAACGGGACAGGTCATTGAAGCCCTACGCCTACTCTCCGACATCCTCTTCCCCGGAAAAAACCTGCCTGAACCCGCTGACTTCCGCACTTTTTTCGTGCATCAGCTCGGGTGCATGGCGGATATTTTGCAGGAAGAAATTGTAAAAGCACTGCCCTTCCGCTGGATGGGTGCGGCGGATCTACACGAAAACCGCCCCCCCATCGAAGATTTGGACACCGTGGCCAAAGACCTGCTGAATCAATTCATCAGCACCCTTCCCCAAATTCGCAGCAGGTTAGTCGACGATGTAAAAGCCGCCTATAATGGCGACCCCGCCGCATTAAGTTACGCCGAAGTTAAATTGGCCTATCCCGGACTCGTGGCAACCACCTCTCACCGAGTGGCTCACGAACTCTACACCCTCAACATTCCGCTCATCCCACGCATTATGAGCGAACAGACCCACTCTCAAACCGGCATCGACATCCATCCCGGCGCCACCATCGGTAAAGGATTTTTCATCGATCACGGCACCGGAGTCGTCATCGGCGAAACCTGCCACATTGGCGACAACGTCAAGCTCTACCAAGGCGTTACGCTCGGCGCAAAAAGCTTTCCGCTCGACGAACATGGCCGCCCAATCAAGCACATTCAGCGCCACCCAACGGTCGAAGACCATACCATCATCTATGCCAACAGCACCATTCTCGGGGGCGACACCATCATCGGGCACGGCACCGTTGTGGCCGGCAACGTTTTTCTAATGCAAAGCACCCCGCCCAACAGCCTCGTCACCCGAGCCGAAGACGGGGTTTTGATCCGCACCCGACCCACGAAGGAATCCGGCGGCGGGATATAAAAAAGGGCCGGGTCGGGCTATAAAAAAACCGGCCATAAACCAAAAAAGATCGCCAATCCTGATGGCCGCACGAATAAACAAAATCAGATCACGGCTGCAATCTGCAAAAAAAGGATCTACAACGACACCGATTAAAGGCGAAATCTTGGCGTGAACCAAGGAGGGGTTAGTGAAAAACACCGGCACAGAAAACGGCATAACCCATACCGCCCCAACCCTTAAACCCGTAATCGGACGCAGCGATTAAGGACTAACATCACGGAAGATTCTCCATCCTCGAAAGCGGGTCCTTCTGATTTACAGCCGACCCTAGGAAAAAGGCTGTAAAAAGGGCTAGACTTGCCTTAAACGTTCCCTTATACATAACCCTCTTTTGCGAGATCCAGACGATTTTGCAAGCGAATAACTTTAAGAAAAAGCGGTGTTATTATGCCTAAAATGAAAACAAAAAAGTGTGCAGCTAAACGGTTTAGC
>JAUUYK010000207.1 GCA_030588285.1 Kiritimatiellales bacterium | reverse complement strand
CATTCTTCAGAACCAAGCCCGAAGCTCTATTTTTTAGACGAGATACCGCGCAATTTCAGCGCGTCTGACTATCCAAAAAAGGCGTTACCCAGCGCATGCACGGCTTGCTTGCGCTGCTCCTCTTTCACACCGAACATGATGCTAATTTCGGAAGCGCCCTGATTAATCATTTCGATATTCACCCCGGCATCGCCCAAGGCTTGGGTCGCCTTGGCGGCCATGCCAACGGTGTAGTGCATGCCTTCGCCCACCACCATCAGCAGAGCAAGCCCGTGCTCAACCGTAATTTTATCCGGTTTTAATTCGGTGTTGATCCGCTGAATCACTTTTTCTTCTTTTTTCGCGCTCAGTTCAGCAGACTCTAGAACCACCGAAAGGTTATCAATTCCGGAGGGAGTATGCTCATAGCAGATGCCCTCTTCTTCCAAAATTTGAAGTAGCCGACGCCCAAAACCGACTTCGCGGTTCATCATGTATTTATCGATGTAAATGGCGCAAAATCCATCCGCACTAGAGATCCCAACCACGACACGTTCTTTATTACTACGCGTTGGGGCAATGACGGTTCCTGGCGCTTCAGGTCGATTCGTGTTTTTAATACAAATTGGAATCTGGGCGTGAACAGCAGGGATAATCGCTTCATCGTGAAAAACGCCAAAGCCCGCATAGGCTAGCTCGCGCATTTCGCGATACGTCATTAGCTCAATCGCTGGAGCATTTGGCACAATGCGCGGATCCATCGCATAGACCGAGTCCACGTCGGTGAAATTTTCATACACCTCCGCCTTCACTGCCGCCGCTAAAATGGCGCCGGTAATGTCGGACCCGCCACGCGGGAATGTGGCCACTTCGCCCGATTTGGTCCACCCGAAGAAGCCGGGAAAAATCAGAATTTCAGTTTCCTGTTTTAGGGCCGCCAGTTTATCAAATGATTCGGGTAGTACCTCGGCATTTCCAAATTCATCGCTAAGTAGCATACCCACTTCGCCGGGGTTAACGTATTTGGCTGGAAACCCTTTTTTTGAAAAGGCCTCAGCAATAACCTTTGCGTTATTATCTTCGCCGGAAGCCTTTATGGTGTCCATAAACTGAAGGTTATTTACTCCACGGCCATCAATACGGCCGCGCAAATCGGCCTCGATGGTGGTAATGATTCCACCAGAAAGTTCGAGGTTCTGTTGAATTTCAGCGTAGCGAGAAACCACCCGCTGAAGCGCGACTTCATAAGCCTTTCCCGCCAATACCGTATTCGCCAGCGTAATGAGCAGGTCCGTAACCTTGGTATCCTCGCCATGCCGTTTTCCCGGAGCCGAAACCACCACAATTCGCCGGGAAACATCGGCCGTTACAATCCCGATGACTTTAGCAATTTGTTCGGCACTCGCGACGGAAGACCCGCCAAACTTGACAACTTTCATCTCTACACCTTTTTTAAAACCGTGAATTTTTTATTCAAAATCTTCCAACCGCATGCGAACCGGTTCACAGCAGGAAACCGCTAATTTTTCGACCTCTTTCATGGCATTGATAAATTCAGATTCTTTTGCGATTTGCGTGAGAATCACAACGGGGGCGCATCCACTCTCGTGCAGTTCCTTCTGAACCACCGATGCAATGCTGATGTTGTGCGTTCCAAAAACCGCCATGACCTGAGCCATTGCTCCAGGTTTATCTTCCAAACAAAGGCGAATATAGCACCGTTTTTCAATGCTGCCCGCCGCGCAATAGTTCAGCGTTTCTTTCTGCAGCATCATCGTTACACTCACCGGCGCGCCAACGCCATTCAACGTGTCAGCCGCCGCTTCCATAATGTCGCCGATCACCGCACTACCCGTGGGCAAACGTCCAGCTCCTCGCCCGTAATACATGGTGTCGCCCACGATATCACCTTCCAGAAAAACGGCATTAAACGAATCACTAACGGAGGCAATCATGTGTTCTTTTGGCACCAACGTGGGTTCGACTGAGAGTTCGATTTCTCCGTCATTATCCTTAATAATGGCCAGCAGTTTAATGCGATAGCCCAGCTCATCGGCATTCATAATTTCGGAAGCATCGAGGCCACGAATTCCTTTCGTTGGGCAGGCGCCCATTGGAACCGGTGCCCCGTAGGCCATGGAAGCAAGCACCACGGCGTTATGCGCAGTGTCCACTCCGTCGATATCAAGATCGGGCGGGGTTTCGGCATAACCAAGAGCTTGAGCATCGGCCAAAATTTCGCCGAAAGGCAAGCCTTCTCGTTCCATCCGGGTGAGCATATAGTTACAGGTTCCATTGAGAATTCCGTAAATACTTTCGATTCGATTTCCGATTAATCCGGCCCGTTGCGCACGTAAGATTGGAATACCACCCCCAACTGCGGCTTCGTAATAAATGCCCGCATTATTTTCGAGGGCCACCTTATAAATTTCCTCTCCATGATCCGCCAGCAGGGCTTTATTCGCGGTGATAACCGATTTTCCCTGCTTGAGGGCTTCGAGTGTGAAGGTGCGCGCAATCGTTGTTCCGCCTACCAATTCCACGACTAAATCGATGGTATCATCCTTTATAACAGCCATAGCATCGGTGGTCAGAACGCCATCTTCAATCGTAATGCCACGATCCGTGGTAATATCAAGATCGGCAATCTTAGCCAGTACCGGTGTAATTCCGGTCCGATTTGCCATCAGCTGTCCATTTTTCTGAATACCTT
>JAUUYK010000165.1 GCA_030588285.1 Kiritimatiellales bacterium | reverse complement strand
CCTTCCATCCTGGCAACGTATTGATATAAGCATGCACCCGCAAACCATGCGGTTTTGCAGTATCGATGGCGAGTTGCAGTGGATCCCAGCCGGGATCGGTCCCGAGCTTTGAAAATGAATTTTCTGAAAGTTCAAACGCCCAAGGCTCCAACTCACTTTTATAAAAAGCCGTTGCATTGCCTCGAATCTGAAAAAACACATCGGTAAAATCTGAAATCGCAACGTTATTAATGATGCTACGGACATCTGCGGGGGTGGTGTAATCAAAACGCGGTACCCATAAAACCCGCACAGGCATTGGCTGGGGCGCTACCGGTTTAACCACAACGAAAAGAACAGCCACCAGTGCGGCAATGATCAGTAAGGCTCCAAGTAGCAATCTAAAGCGTTTCATTTTCCCCCTTACCCTGTACACTTTTTGAACATTGAAATTTACACTCTCGTGTACATGTTCTAATCTTTTACCACGATTACAGGAAAGGAATTTATGAAGTATAAACGTATTCTCATTAAGATCAGTGGCGAGGCTCTTCAAAATAAAGAAAA
The DNA here is from genome assembly GCA_030588285.1 of Kiritimatiellales bacterium. The sequence goes on along the minus strand of JAUUYK010000165.1, from coordinate 2,947 downwards.
AGGGCTCAATCACGACCCCGAAATTCTCTCTAAAGTAGCGGCCCAATTTCGCCAGATGCTCGATCAAGGCGCCCAAATTGCGGTAGTGGTCGGCGGCGGAAATATTTTCCGAGGATTAGCTGGAGCCAAAAGCGGAACAGACCGTACAACCGGCGACTATATGGGCATGCTTGCCACAGTAATCAACTCGATGGCCATTCAGAACGCATTAGAAGGCGAAGGAATTGAAACTCGAGTAATGACCGCCATCGCAATGCCCGCCATTGCTGAGCCATTCATTCGTCGCAAAGCAGTGCGCCACTTGGAAAAAGGCCGTGTTGTTATTTTCGGCGCGGGCACAGGAAACCCCTATTTCACCACCGATAGTGCTGCAGCCCTGCGCGCCTCCGAAATTAATGCCGACGTTTTAATGAAGGCCACGAAAGTAGACGGCATCTACACCGCCGATCCCGTCACCAATCCGGAGGCCACTAAGTTCGATAAAATTTCCTATAACGATGCCCTATCCCGTCAGCTCAAAGTAATGGATGCGGCGGCATTTTCATTGTGTATGGAAAACGACATTCCTATTGTCGTATTTGATTTTTTCAAAGAAAACGGAATGGTTGAAGTGTTCCACGGAAAAAGTTCCGGCACACTGGTCACCCACGAATAATTGCGAGGAGTAGAGATGATTGATGATGTAATTTTAGAAACAGAAGACAAGATGGACAAAACCGTACAGTTTCTTCAGCAGGAACTCACCGGATTGCGTACGGGAAAAGCGAACCCCGCTCTCGTCGAAAATATTACCGTAGATTATTACGGAACCCCCACCCGCCTGCGCGATATTTCAAATATTTCAACCCCAGAAGCGCGTCTCATTGTAATCAGCCCGTTCGATCCGTCATCGCTGGGTTTAATTGAAAAGGCAATTGTTGCCGCCAACATCGGCATCACCCCCATGAACGATGGTCGCCTCATTCGGGTTCCAATTCCCGAACTTTCAGAAGAACGCCGTAAAGACATGGTTAAAATGGCCGGGCGCACAACCGAAGAACAGCGGATTTCCGTTCGCAATATTCGGCGCGATGCCAACGATCAAGTAAAGAGCCTTCAGAAAAATGGCGACATCACAGAAGACGATCGCGATTCTGCGCTAGAACAAATCCAAAAGAGCACCAACGAGCACATTAAAAAAATGGATGTAATGCTCGCCTCGAAAGAAACCGATATCATGGAAGTATAGCAGATCAAAAGGGAGCGGATCATGAAACCAAAGGTTTTGATCGGGATCACCGGCGGCATTGCCGCCTATAAATCCGCCGAAGTAGTCAGCCAACTCGTAAAAGCAAATTGCGATGTTCGGGTTATTATGACGACGTCAGCAACTCGCTTTATTGGTCCACTAACGTTTTCTGCGCTCACACAGCAAAAAGTGATCACCTCTATTTTTCCTGATACCGGTTCAGGAGAAATGGATGTCATCTACCCGCACCTCTATCCCGCAACAGAAGCGGATGCATTTATTGTGGTTCCGGCCACCGCCAATAGTATTGCCAAACTTGCACACGGCATTGGCGACGATATTGTGAGCTGTAGCGCACTCTCGATTAAACCGAGCTGTAAACGCATGTTCTGCCCCGCCATGAATTTACAAATGTGGGAGCAACCTATCGTGCGAGATAATGCGCAGACTCTGCTTCAATATGGCTGGCATCAGGTTGGCCCAGAAAATGGCCGAATGGCTTGCGGAACGCAAGGATATGGACGCATGAGTGCGCCGACCGTTATCACGCAGATTATTCTAAACTCCATTCTCTGACCCCCGGCCATGCAGAAAAAAATCCTCCTCCTTTCGGGGCCGACCCACGAATATATCGACCCCGTACGTTTTATTGGAAATGCCAGTAGTGGCCTCATGGGAAAAGCCATTGCCGAAGAAGCCATTGCTTTAGGCCATACCGTAGATTTTATTACCGGCCCCATTGCCAAATCCAACCTGCCCATTCTTAAAAATGCGGGAACAATTCATCCCGTGGTTAGTGCCAAAGAAATGCTCGAAAAAGCCCAGCCTCTTTTTAACTCGGCAGATGTAATCATCTTCGCCGCGGCTGTGGCTGACTATGCTCCGGCGGAAAAGTTAGCTGAAAAAATGACCAAGTCGGATACTGATTTACTGCTGCGCCTCCGCGCCACACCCGACATCTCAAAAACGTTGTGCCGAAAAAAAACCAACACCCAAATTGCCATCGGTTTTGCGCTACAAACCCACGATGGTAAGGCAAATGCAACGCGAAAGCTAAAGGCCAAAAATCTCGACGCCATCGTCTTAAACTCCCCTACCACGCTCGGAGCTTCCGATGGCACGTTTAGTTTTTTATCAGCCGGATCAACCCGCTTTGATCTGTGGGGCTGTATCGATAAAAAAACCTGCGCGAAACGAATCTTTAACGCCATTTTTTCAATATCGATACCATAAAGGGGTCGAAGCACCTGGGTGAGTGCAAATGAATGTTCAATATCCAGACCCGACCCCATCCTTTCATCCTTTATTTAGGCGCTTTTGTGCGTACTAGCAGTCTGTCGGAGTTAAAGCTCCGACAGGCTCTATCTGGGTCGCCCGATGCGTCGCAAAGGCTTTACACATCCCACTATTCGATTCGCATGGTGCGTTCTGGGTCACAATTTATGAAAACTCGCCACGATGGCGGCGCAGAAACGAGCCGAACTCGAGGCCGTCGCCAACGCAGCATAAGAGCCTCCCACTCAAAATGAAGCAGCTCCTCAAAGACAGGGGTGCGTCTGAATTTGGAGAAAACAGCCCCTGAAACAGGTTGCTGACGATGGAACGCCAGTTTTTGACAAAATCAAAGACCTCTATTCAGTAAGCGTCCGAAGTTTCACCCCAACTTCGTGTCCTGGGTAATTCCCCATTGTGCGGGGGTGTAGTTCTTGGCGGTACGGT
>JAUUYK010000053.1 GCA_030588285.1 Kiritimatiellales bacterium | reverse complement strand
TAGACCGTTCCCGCCTTCTCCGCCCTTTTAGAATTTTAGGTCAGCCATTTTCAGGCGGGCAGCTAATTCATTAAGTACGCGTTCATCGTCGGCATCGCTGGCCGATTCAAATACCGCACCAAAACGAATGAAGGCTCCGGTGTTATCCCATGGAACAGTGGAAATTCCGAAATTTTCGATAAGATAAAGCGAGGCTTCTTCGCCGTTTTCAAATGTAACCTCTCCCGCTCCCCTTGGTGCTTTAATATAGAGGAAGAAGGTGCCGCCCGGCATTTTAGCATCGAATCCAACTTCGCGGAGCACTTCAACCATACGGCGAAGACGCGTTTCGTTATGCACACGAATGCCTTCGGCCAGGCTTTCGTCGGCAATACCCACGCAGGCCGCTTTCTGAATGGCTTTGAACTGCCCGCTATCGCAGTTGTCCTTAATGTTGGCCAGCGCATCAACAGCCCAGCTTGCACCGCAGAAAAAGGCAAGGCGCCATCCGGTCATATTGTATGCTTTGGACATCGAGTGGAGTTCCAACGCGCAATCTTTGGCACCGGGGCGTTGAAGAATCGACGTACGTTTTCCGTCATACACGAGCGTGGCATACGGTGCATCCTGAACGATTAGAATATTGTATTTCTTCGCAAAGGCAATCAACTCGTCGTAGAACTCATCGGTGGCGACAGCGCCGGTCGGGTTGTTCGGATAGTTGATATAAAACAGTTTGCAACGATCAGCCAAAGCGGGATCAATTTTAGTAAGGTCGGGCAAAAATGCATTTTCTTCCAACAGCGGAATATCGATGACTTCGCCACCTAGATATTTTGAATGCGTGGCCATCACGGGATAGCCCGGAACGGTTTGAAAGACGATATCGCCGGGATTCACAAACGCGAGCGGAAGCATGGCCAACGCGGGCTTGGTTCCGATGCTATGATTGATTTCGGTGGCGGAATCGAGTTCAACACCGAAGAACGACTTCATGTAGGCGGCGGCGGCCTCTTTAAATTCGGGAACGCCGTTATCAGCATAGCCGCGGTTTTCAGGTTTATCGATTTCAACCTTTAGGGCTTCGCGAATCGGGGCCGGCGCAATTTGGTCGGGTTCGCCCACACCAAAGTCGAGGATTTCAAGATCGGGATGCGCTTTGCGCGCCTTCGCTTTGGCGCGTTTAATTTTTTCAAACTTATAAATTGCGGTCGATTTCCCGAATTGGGATCCGCCGATTCGGTCGGCGAAGAGGTTCTCATGATTCATTAATTTCTCCTTATTTAAAGTGGCTTTTTTTGTGGCGGCACAAGCAGATAACATGCTGATTCCTTTTTTAGGATTTCGATTTCGCCACAAAGCACTATCATTGGAAAAGTAGGTTTTGAGTCAAGGCAATTAGGTCAGTAGTTGCCTCTTTAATGGAAGGCTATTTTACTTGTAAAACCACATTATCAAACCGCCACCACTCTTTGGATGAGGGGGGTTGTGTAACTTCAACCCCGATCATGAAATACGCCTCGGTCGTCCCCGAAGGAACATCCAATTCAGGAAGCACCACGGTTTGAAACTCGGCCGAGGGAGCCACGATCGTTTTTTTGACTTCTCGCAGGGTATTCCCCGCCACATCAACGCAGATTAAGGTGAGATTCAGTTTGGAACTGTTCGATTTCACTTTTCCAGAAACATCCAACTTGGCGACAAGCACCCAACCCGGATTGGCGTCCTTAATTCCCACGATGCACGCCTGTACTCCGGGAGCGCTTCCTTTTGAAAGGGTACACATTGCCGACTTTGTTCCATCGGTTGCTGATCTTTTATAAATCGACCACTTTTGGCCCTCAGTCTTCCAATTGGAAAAATCACCGCTTTCAAAGCTGTATTTAATCGATGCTGATTCAACACGCACTACGCTTAATGTCAGCAACAATCCCAACATATAGATTTTAAAACATCTTTCGTTAAACATTTAAGCCGCCAAAGTGATTAAAACTAACACACATAAGTATAATATCCCCACTTCAAACGCGAGAAAAAATGAATTATATTAGCAAGAATAGGCCGCGAAGGATCGCAACTCGAAATGGGAATGCGCGCATACCAAACGTCGATTCAAAACCGGCATTTAAGCCCTCTTAATGAACAGATAAAATGACGTTATCAATAAGCCGTGTTGACGCGAATTTAACGGCCAGCGCAACGAGTGTGCGTTCTTCAATCTGCTCAACTCGCTCAAGCGAGGAATCATCAACAAATTCCAGATAATCGATTTCAGCTTCCGGTGCACTGGAAATCAGAAACCGTATCGCTTTACGAAGCGTAGCAACAGAGCGTTCTCCAGATCCAACCAGTTGGACGACCAGATTGAGAGACTGCCTCAAACAGAGCGCATTTTGTCGTTGCGTTTCGGTAAGGTATTTATTCCGCGAACTCATGGCCAAACCATCCGTTTCACGAATGATGGGGCCGCGAATAAGTTGAACCGGAAAATTTAAATCCCGAACCATGCGTTCGATAATACGAAGTTGCTGTGCATCTTTTTCGCCGAACACCGCAACATCCGGCTGCACCAAATTAAAGAGTTTTGCCACCACCGTGCAAACGCCATTGAAATGTTCGGGCCGCGATTCGCCGCAGAGGAACTGGGACAAAGAATTTTCGCTCACCTTCATACTGGCATCGGCGGCATACATGGCTTCCGCCTCGGGATAAAAAAGAAAATCAGCACCCTCCTGTTCGCACAACATTTCATCCCGCTCAAAATCGCGCGGATAGGTGGCTAGATCTTCGTTCGCCCCAAACTGGGTGGGGTTCACAAAAATGCTAACGACCAACACATCGCATGTTGCCCGAGCAAGGCGCATGAGCGATAAATGCCCTTCATGCAGAAACCCCATCGTCGGCACAAAACCAATGCGAAGCCTCTGCCGTCTGAATTCTAACGCACGGGTCTGCATTGCGGAGGGTGATTGAATAATTTCCATGCTAATAATTTTGTTCAACGGTCGGGAAGGTACCGGCTTCCACCTCGGCTCTGTAGTTCGCTAAAGCTTCGGTAATAATCGGATTGAGGTTGGCGTATTTTTTAACAAATTTCGGCACGGATTTATCGCTGATTCCCAGCATATCCGTAAGCACCAGCACCTGTCCATCGCAGCCTGCCCCGCCGCCGATTCCAATGGTTGGAATGGTTAAGGCACTAGAGATTAATTCGCCGAGTTCGGCGGGCACACACTCAAGCACTAAGGCAAATGCCCCGGCCTGTTCCACCGCCATGGCATCGTCCATTAGTTGACGCGCCTGCTCCGCAGTTTTTCCCTGCACGCGATAGCCGCCCACTTCTTTGACGCTTTGTGGCGTTAGGCCGATGTGGCCCAGCACGGGAATTCCATTGCCGACCATGGCTTCAATCAATTGTGCCCGAATGGCTCCGCCTTCAATTTTCACCGCATCGACGTGCGCTTCTTTCAGAAAACGACCGGCATTTTTCAGTCCCATTTCGATGGAGGGTTGATACGACATAAACGGCATATCGCCGATCACTAATGCATCCTTCACTCCGCGGGATACCGCGGCGGCGTGGTGCACCATTTCATCCATCTTCACCGGCAGGGTTGTTTCATAGCCTAGCACGGTCATGCCGAGGGAATCGCCCACCAGCACAATCGGGATACCTGCACCGTCGACCAATGATCCGGTCAGTGCATCATACGCCGTTAACATCGCAATTTTTCGTTCGCCTTTAAGGGCTTTAATTTTTGCTGCAGTCCACTTCATTTCTAGTTCCTATTCGTACATTCACCACTGTTCGTCAAAAATACTTAGTCCGTCATCGAGCGGTAGCGTATCTAGAATCTGGCGCACGGTTTTACTGCATTCTGGCAGTACCATTTCGGGGCGGACATCGCAAAGCGGTTGCACCACAAAACGGCGTTCGGCCCAGCGCGGATGCGGCACTTCTAGTCCCCCGCTGTCGATGATCTGCTCGCCTGCATAAATAATATCCACATCAATCGTCCGCGGCGCATTCCGGTCTTCCGATCGTTCCCGCCCCAGAGTTGTTTCAATTTCACCGATTAAAGAAAGCCAGTTTTCTACGGGAAGGTTGCTTTCCACCACCACAATTGAATTTAGATAGTCCATATTTTGATACTGTGGTTTCACATCGACCGGCGTTGTTTCATAGATCGACGATTGCGCAACGAACGTGGTGCGCGGCGCCGACAGCAGCAGGGTTTTTGCCTGTATTAACAGCTGTTTCCGATTGTATAAATTGGACCCCAGACTAAATCCGATTTCCATAGATTATCTCCCCCTTAAAAACAATTTCCGCGGCGCCCGTCAGCGTGGGTATTTTTTGAACTGAATCAATTACCAAATCAAAGCTTCCGGCGCAATGCACAGCAACGGGTAAGTTTACCCAGCCCCGCTCAAAGGCCAACAGTGCCACCGCCGTGGCGCCGGTTCCGCAGGCCAGTGTTTCCGCCTCGACACCACGCTCGTAGGTGCGCATTGTTAGCGAGCCATCCGGCTCTACACGCGCAAAATTTACGTTGGTTCCATTCGGTGTAAATAGCGCATGATTTCGTATAATACGCCCGACTTTAGCAATTTTTAGCGCGGAAGGATCGGCGACCCAAACCACCGCGTGTGGCACGCCGGTATTCACAAAATCGACCTGCTCTTCTAAATCGACCTTCACGTCCTGTTTCAGATCAACCGGAGCGGTTAGTTCAATGCAAACCCGATCGTCATAAACGATCGCATTCACGACTCCCGCACCGGTTTGCATCGTCATTTCGGTTGAAGTTATTCCCAATTCGTGTGCAAAACGGGCCATACACCGCGCGCCATTCCCACACATATCCTGCTCACTACCATCGGGATTAATGAACCGCATTCGAACGTCGGCAATTTTTGAGGTTTGAAGCAATAGAACTCCATCGCACCCCACTCCGGTATGGCGAGTAGAAATCCACCGGATGAATATTTTATCATCAATCGGAAACCCGAGCGTACGATCATCGACCACGATAAAATCGTTGCCGGCCCCGTGCATTTTGGTAAATGGAATTTTCATTTTACGAACGGTTAATGTGCCACAAAATATCCCTTCTCGGAAGTGCGTTTTTTGGTCGTATTTTTTATCAAACTAAAAAGAGACGAGAGATCGTTCCTTAAAAAAAAAACCAACGGATAAATGCAAATGGGCTACTCCGATGGTAGCACTCCTATTTCCATTTATCCATTGGTTTTAAGTCGAAGAGAAAGGGTTAACCTTCTGCGGTTTAAATCAGCCGCGTGCCCCCTTTTTCGAAGGTGATCATTCGTTGCTTATAAAGCGCACCGATCGCTTTTTTATAGGTTTTTTTACTCACCCCAAAAAGGCCGTATATTTCTTCCGGCGGATTTTTATCGGTGATCGGCATAAAGCCGCCCTGATCTTTTATATACGTAAGAATTTTATCGGTAAGCAGGGTTACTTTTTCGTAACCCGGTTTATCGAGGCAGAGATCAATCCGACCGTCAGCCCGAACTTGCTTGATGAAACCCTTCACCATTTTACCGCGTTGCAGGGCTTGAAAAACTTCGTTATGAAAAACCATGCCCCAGCGTTCGTTGTTGATAATGGCTTTATACCCGAGGTCGGTTTTTTGCCAGATCATCAGATCCACTTCATCACCCGTTTTATAAAACCGATCGGACGATTCTAAATATTTATCCAGTTTCGAGGAGGCTGCAATTCGGCCACTGACGCGATCGAAATAGATGTGAACAATATACGATTCGCCTTCCCGCATTTTTATCCGTTGTTCACGGAATGGAACCAGCAAATCCTTCGGCATGCCCCAATCCAAAAAGGCGCCGACATTGGTGAGTTCTTTCACCCGCAGCAATGCAAATTCACCGACCGTTGCTTTCGGTTTTTCCGTGGTAACCGTCAAACGGTCTTCGGAGTCGAGATAGACAAAAACCTCTACTTTATCGCCGGGGTTCCATGTGGCAGAAACATAGCGTTTCGGCATCAGGATTTCGCCGAGTTCTTCGCCATCAAATAACAGCCCAAAATCGGAATGACGCGAGATTTCTAATGTATTTATTTTACCGACTTCAACCACGACTTTTTCTCCGTGAATTTGACGGACGGCGGCTCCGCACCTGATCCGGTCGTTTATTATTACTCGTGTGCTTGGCGCGGCCATTAGCCCCAACCGTCACTTTACCGCGTTGCTGGCGGACTTTCGGTCCCGGCTTGGCATCGGCACCCGTGGCATTCATCGACTTTTCGCAATGTAGAGAGTGCTTAAGATCGACGGGAATTTGAATACGAATTAGTTTTTCAATAGCCCGCAGGTAATCGCGCTCGGGCGCACTGCATAGCGAAATAGCATCGCCATCGGCCCCCGCACGAGCCGTTCTGCCGATTCGATGAACGTAGGTTTCGGGTTCGACCGGAATATCGTAGTTGATGACGTGGGAGATCCCGTCCACATCAATTCCGCGGGCGGCAATATCGGTGGCAACTAAGGCGCGTAATTTACCCGACTTAAAATCGGCCAGTGCTTTTGTTCGCGCACTCTGACTCTTATTTCCATGAATGGCGGCCGCTGAAATACCGATGCCTTCGAGCTTACGCGCCACTTTATTGGCCACATGCTTCATCTGCACAAAGACAATGACCCGATCCAGCTTCTTGCTGGACATCAGCGCCATAATTGCGTCGTCTTTACTCTTTTTATCGACGAACATCATCTTCTGGATAATCCGTTCAACCGCTGGTTTATCTGGAGCAATCGCTACCTGCGCGGGGTTATTCACTAACGATTCCGCGAGTTGTTTAACCTTGGGTTCCATCGTGGCGGAGAAGAAAAGCGATTGCCGCTTTTTCGGCAGTTTCGCGATCACTTTTTTGATGTCGTGAATAAAGCCCATGT
>JAUUYK010000087.1 GCA_030588285.1 Kiritimatiellales bacterium | reverse complement strand
CCACTCCGCAGCTTACAAGAACCTTGCAATAGCGTCACAGCTCCCTTCGTGCCTCAGCTCGTGTCACTCTATTGCTTTATTGTTGTGGTTTCCGTGGGTGAAGGAACTTGCTAAAACGCAAATCGATATTCAGATGTTAATCAAATTTTTTATCTATTCTTCATGTGTGCACCCTTGAATTGGATGCAATAAATTCCATTAAATAAGTGAGGCAGTATGAAGATATCCAGAAACTTGTCAGGATCTTTCTGTAAAAAAAATTGGGAGAGTGTAAATCAAACTAGCCGATAGCTACAAACTCACCCGCACCGCGTTCCTGCCTTCAGGGCTAAAAAGGCCAAGCCTATGGCGATCATAATGAAAAACAGCTCTAAAAAACGCACATCCGAGCATAGACACAAAAAAAGCGCCCACAAGGCGCTTTTTTCGTGTGCGGCTTATCTAAGCCGTAACCCTTAATTACATAGGGATTACGTTAGTTGCACATGGGCCTTTCTGGCCCTGACCAACTTCGTAGGAGACCTTTTGGCCTTCATCGAGGGTCGCGTATCCTGAAACCTGAATTTCAGAGTGGTGAACGAACAAATCAGTTCCGCCTGCATCTGGAGTGATGAAGCCAAAACCTTTTTCAGAACTGAACCATTTTACTGTACCTGTATCCATACTATGTACTTCCTTAATTTGAATTAAGCCGTTTTTTTATCGTGTCTTGACTGATTTGCCTAGATAAATCGTAAAAAAAAACTTATAACAAATTCTGGAGAGAGATTATGGCTCCTCCGTTAGGAGCTCAGCGCCCTTAAGAAGCTGGCAAAATTCCTTCTTTGTAACGCCATGCATCGTCCCTTCTCCTTCAACCGGATCCGTCATTACTTTATACATCACAAAAAGTCGCTCGCGTTCGACAACCCGAAAAAACTCTTCATCCTTCTTCCAAATCTGACCTTGTTCTATTTTCACAACTTCTACCCCTCTATTGGATCAGGATATCGATATTCGATACCTTCATAATTAATAATAACCACATCGTCCCCGTCCCGTCTAATTTGTTCTGGCCCAAGAATCGGAACCTTACCGCCCCCACCGGGAGCATCAATAACATATTGCGGAACCGCTAAACCGGATATTTTTCCATGAAGCGATTGTATGAGTTCGATCCCCTTTTCTACCGTAGTTCTAAAATGGGCCGAACCTCGGACGGGATCGCACTGCAATAGATAATAGGGCTTTACATTAATTTCAAGTAATCCGTAGAAAAGATCGACTAGCGTTTCGGTGCTGTCGTTGATTCCTTTTAACAAAACAGTCTGACTCACCATGCCGATGCCGTGGTCGGAGAGTTTTTGACAGGCAGCCTGCGTTTCGGGCGATAGCTCATCGGCATGAATAAAGTGCAAGCTAAGCCAGATGCGATGTTTCCGCAGAATTAAACAAAGCTCCGTGGTGATGCGCATCGGCAAAACGGCGGGAACTTTTGAGCCAATCCGTACCATACGAACATGCGGAATGCTCCGAAGTCGGGAGAGAATGGCGTCGAGTACGGAATCGGTCATGGCGAGCGGATCACCGCCGGAAAGCAGCACATCCCGAATTTCGGTGTGCTTTTCTATATAAAGAAAACTTTCTTCCAAGGCTTGAAAATTTTCGGGTGATTTCCCCACCAAACGCGATCGAGTACAATATCGACAGTAGGTGGAGCAAAACGTGGTGGCCAGAAAAAGGACTTTGTCGGGATAGGTATGAATAAGATGCGGCGTGGCACGATGCTCCTCTTCCCCCAGTGGATCAGTCAGGTCCCCCGTGCCCTGCACCTTTTCATGCACGGTTGGAATCACCGTACGGCGTAATGCCGCGGACTTTAATAAGCGGGCATAATGCGGCGATACCGCAAATGAAAGGGGTATATCTCCCTCAAACGTGGCGCGTTCGTCGGCATTCAATTCTACATATTCTGCGAGCTGCTTCTGGGTAGTAATTCGATTGGCAATCTGCCACTTCCAATCGCTGAACAAATCAGTCTGTTTCATAAAGAGCTCCATTCTGCTGCAAAACAATTTTTCCCGTCTCCCTGACTTAAAACTCCGTTGTCCGAGATTGTTGACATGAGGAAAATGGTCGGCATTATACGCAGATGTCTATGAAAAAAAACCAGATTGAACCGCAATTAAAGTTAGTAAAGCTAGCCATGGCCGGCGCATTTAAAGAAACCAATATAGCTAAACTGCTGCCCCGCAACAAAAACCTCATCGGTAGCGGAAAGATGCTTCGCTCTAGACTTGTGCTGACTTTGGGTCATGCTAATGGCGTTGACAAAGGTGAGTTAGTTGCCGCGGCCGCAGCGGTTGACCTCATTCACGCTGCAAGCCTGCTTCACGATGATGTGATCGACGGCGGGATCCTTCGTCGAGGTGCACCGACCTTCTGGAAAAGGTATGGAACCAACGGTGCCATTCTTTTTGGCGATCTGCTGATGTTTAAAGCCCTCTCTTTTTTAATTGAGGCTCATCGTGCAGACCTTTTACAAGAGCTTATCGATAAAACGGGCGAAGTTTGCCGTTCGGAAGTGGAGCAGGAATTAATTCTCCGTGGCTCGCCGGGAACGTGGAAAGAATGCGAGCAGGTTGCACGCTTCAAAACAGGTTCCCTATTTGCTTTTGCTGCTGTTGCAGGAGGCTCCGACGCCCCCGGCCAAACCGAAGCACTTCGCGAAGCGGGATTTATTCTCGGCACCGCTTATCAACTCAGCGACGACGTGCTCGATGCCTCCGGAAATGAAGCGGTTTCGGGGAAATCACTCGGCAGCGATGATGAACGCGGAAAAACCACGGCCATTACCGCTACCCAAAATGCCCCCACTGATCCCGTTGGCTATATCTACACTCTGTTGGACGCCTCTTCCGCTCAGCTTGATGCTTGGCCGGAGCTACAAATGGCTTGGAATGATTTTTTAAACGTGACAATGAAGCCTGTACTTAATAAATACTTAACCGCTTAGGTGTTCTACAATCGGCATCCTAGATCGGATTTTTATACACGACTAAGTTTATAACAATTTCTGCTTTTAACGATGGATATGAATCGGTATATACATACCTATTCACTAACAAGTAAGACCAAACGAGGGCTAAGTTTTGGCTGAATTCAAAATAAAAAAAGGCTTTAATCTTAAGGTTATAGGGAAACCTAGCACCCGGATTGAGGAGTATGACAAACAAAAATTATTTGCGGTTTATCCATCGGAATTCGAAGGATTAAAACCTCGTCTGCAAGTTAAGGCAGGCGATTGTGTAAAACGCGGCGATATTCTATTTTTTCATAAAAAGAATGAAAAATTAGTTTTCCGATCCCCCTGTTGCGGCACGATCAAGGCGGTTAATCTTGGAGCACGTCGCTTCCCGATTGAGATTCTGATTGAAAAAGCAGCGGAGGAACAGAGCGTTAGCTTCGAGACCTATCCGCGCGATTCTGTCGAAAAACTCTCCCGCGAACAAGTGGTCGATCATTTGCTAAACACCGGCCTTTGGCCACTGATTAAGCAACGTCCATTCAGCAAGATTGCTGATCCGGAAACGGCGCCAAAATCCATTTTCATTAATGCGGCCAATTCAGCCCCTTTCACCGCTGACTTTAGTGTCATCCTGAAAGGCGACGAAGACGCATTCCAAACTGGAATTAACGCACTGGCTCAACTGACAGAAGGTAAAGTTCATCTTTGTAAATCGGCCGGGTTGGATATTCCAGACTTTAAAAATGTCGAAAGCCACACCTTTTCGGGGAAACATCCTTCGGGCAATACCAGTGTGCACATTAATCGCATTAGCCCGATCCTGCCAACCGACACGGTTTATACCATTACGGCACAAGACGTGATTCTGATGGGCAAATTGCTCATTACCGGCGAACTTCCCCGTACCAAGATTATTGCATTGGGCGGGCCCGCCGTGAAAGAGGAGTCTCGTCAGTATTATAAAGTAGAGCTTGGCGCTTCACTTGCGCCGCTTTTCGAAAAGGCAATTGATGACGACGAGGTCCGGATTATTTCGGGCAACGTACTCTGGGGCAACCCAGTGAAAGCCGATACCTGCGCTTTATACTACGGATCAGAGTTTTTTGTGCTCGAAGAAGATCACTCCCGACATCTGATGGGTTGGACCACGCCTGGACTATTCCAATACAGCTCTCATCGAGTCAATCTCTCTTCCATTCTGGGAATGACACACGACTGGAAGCTTGGTACTAGCATGCACGGGAGTCTCCGCGCGATGGTCGTTACCGGTTGGATGGATAAATACCAACCACTTAATATTTTAACCGACTACGTTGTTCGTGCGGCACTGGCTCATGATACCGACGAAATGGTTCAGCTCGGCATCCTTGAAACGGATCCCGAAGATTTTGCTCTGGCTTCCTTTGTTGACCCGCACAAGACCGATGTCTGCGGCATCATCAAACAAGGTTTGAATGAGATCGAGGAGGAAGGAATCTAATGAAATTTCTATTCGACTTTATGGATAAAAGCATTGCCCCTCTTTTTGAAAAAGGTGGCAAGCTTGAGCGGCTTTATCCGCTGTTCGAAGCGGGCGATACGTTTACCCGTACGCCCGGTGATGTAACTAAAACGGCACCCCATGTTCGCGATTCAATCGACCAGAAACGGTTGATGATTTTTGTGATCTACGCGTTGCTTCCCTGCATCTTATTCGGCATTTGGAATGCCGGAAACCAATTCAACATTTCAAACCATGTTGAAGATGCCACCCTCCTAACCGACCTTTTGCGCGGCGCATCGATGGTGCTTCCGATCATTATGGTTTCGTACATGGTTGGTGGTCTTTGGGAAGTGTTGTTTGCGGTGGTTCGCCGTCACGAAATCAACGAAGGCTTCTTGGTTACCGGTATGCTGTTCCCGCTGATCCTGCCCCCCACCCTTCCTTTATGGCAGGTTGCGGTCGGCGTTTCTTTCGGGATCGTTATTGGTAAAGAAATCTTCGGCGGCGTTGGATACAACATCCTCAACCCAGCCCTCACCGCTCGTGCGTTCCTCTTCTTCGCTTATCCAACAGATATCTCTGGTGATGCGGTTTGGACTGCGGTAGACGGTTTCTCTGGTGCAACATCACTTAGCATGATGTCACAGGGTGGCATGGAAACATTACAATCAAGCTTGTCTTGGATGGATGCGTTCTTAGGTAATATGCAAGGTAGTATCGGTGAAGTTTCAACACTCGCTATCTTAATTGGTGGTGCATTTATTGTTGTCACGGGTATCGCATCGTGGCGTATTATTGCCGGTGTAATGATCGGTATGGTGGCAACTTCAATGCTGTTTAACGGTATTGGTAGTGAAACGAACCATATGTTCCAACTTCCTTGGTACTGGCATTTAGTCATGGGTGGCTT
>JAUUYK010000214.1 GCA_030588285.1 Kiritimatiellales bacterium | reverse complement strand
TGATGCAGGATTTACCGAAACTCTTTGGACCCAATGAAAAAGTCGGCGTTTCCATCTTCGATCGAGTTTGGAGTTTTTCGGCCAACAAAAACAATATTGCCGATGCCGCCGCCAAACATGCCGCCGGCGGGCCACCGGAATCCGGCGCCTCCGCCGAATCTGATTTTTATGGGGGCGGTCGCACCCGACTCCTCGCCGCCGGAACGCAGGTCAATATGGGCGCAGAAAAACTAATTCGTGGCGTGCCCTTCACCGAAGGCCCCCACGTACTCCTCCGGCCATCGTTTGCACTGACGTTGGCCGAAGTTCGCGCAAAAATTTCAGGGAGTTCCATTTCCGATAAAGCCACCCTTATTCTCGAAGGCAAAGGCATCACGCTCGAAAACGTCGAACTTTCCGGCTCCTCCGCCTTAGTGATAAAAGCCTGTGATGGCGCAAAAGTAACCGTGAAAGGCGCGTTTAAAAACGAAGGGTTTGTCCTCGTTGAACTCACCGAAGAAGAAATGGCCGATCCCGCCATTCCAGAATATTTAAAGATTCGAGGCTACTGCTTCGAAAACCACGGCGCGGCCATCCACATCTTCGATCAGCCCGGCGAATATAGGGTTGAGGCGTAGTTACCGGTAATTATCGGACTGGAGTTTGTCGAGATAGTCCTCGGGATTAATGTCTTCGGGCACGGGATATCCGGGGGCATCGGCGGACATCACGTTGGATAATTTTTCACGTTTAAGCCAGAATTGTGGCTGTTGTTCGGCTAACGCAATATTTTTAATGTGCTTCGAAATCCGCCAAAAGTTGGAGAGATAGTCGTTGAACAAAAGGCCCGCAATCGGAGCAATGTCCTTTTCTTCCAGTCGTTTATAGTGGGCATTTCGAACGGCAATGGCGGTCTGCGTATAGTCCTCCCGTCGTTCAAGAATCTCTTTAGCAATTGCTTGGAAATCGGCGGTTTCGGGGTCGAGCGATTCAATAACCTTGGTTAATAAATGTTCGACGGCTCGGTGAATCGATAGCCAGTCTTCAATCATTTCTGGGCTAAACCGGGCGGCCGAAATAGAGCGCTGGCGATGGGCAATGCTGGAGAGGTTTTCAACGTGGTCACCAACGCGTTCAAGATCCGACATACACCGCTCGATGTGCCCAATTAAAATGGCCTGCCGTTTAGAAAGGTAGTGCCGAGTGAGCTTCGCAAGAAAGTCGCGCATTGTGGCTTTAATGGTATTCACACTCTGCTCATTCACCAAGATTTGCTTGGCCCGTTTGGCATCGTGCTGGATAAATTCTTCAGCAGCGAGGTGTAAGCTTTGGGCGCAAATTCGGGTGGTACGTTGCAGTTCGCAGAGGCAAGAAAAGATGGCCATTTCGGGGCGATTAAGTTGGTTCTCATCGAGAAAACTCGGCTCCGGTTGCTTCATTTTACTGGGGGTAATCCACACCACAAATTTTCCAAACAGCGGAATGAACGGAAGAAAAATAAGCGCACTCAGTAGCATTTTAAGGGTGTTGGCATTGGCGGCCTGATGGATGACATCGTCAGAAGTGAACGGAATATAGCGATAAAACAGCGGGGCGGCCGCAACGGCCAGAACGGTGCTGATGATATTGAACAACAGATGGCCAATGGCCACGCGGCGCGCTTCGATGGTGGTGCCAATGCTGCCGAGTAGGCCCGTCACGCAGGTGCCAATATTGGCACCAATAATGATCGGATAGATGCCCGGTAGATCGGTGATGGCTCCGGCGGAAATCAGGGCAAATCCCATGCCGATCACCGCGCCACTACTTTGAAGAACACCGGTGATCAGCGCGGCGGCGATGGTGCCCATGAGCAGACCGGAAATAGTGTTTCCATTAATCCGCGCCAACCCCGGTTCAAAGAGCTCGCGATGCGGCCGGATGGCATCGCCCATCAGCATCATACCCAGAAAAAGCAGGCCAAATCCCAGCAGCGCCAACCCGCCATTTTTAACCTTCGGATTATGAGAAATTAGGTTCAGGATCAGGCCCATAAAAACCCCCGCCAGACAGTAGTCCGAGAGTTTAAAAGAGATCAGCTGAATCGAAAGCGTGGTGCCGATATTGACGCCAAGCATCGGCGCAATGGACTGGCTAAAAGTCAGTAGGCCCGCGTTAATAAAGCCAATGAACAACACAATCGAAGCACTGCTCTGGATCAAAAAACCAATCGTGCCGCCCAGCCCAATTCCTGCAAGCCGGTTCCGTGTGGCCTTGGCAATAATGCTTCGAATCCCTTCCCCGACCGCGGCCGAAAGCCCCTCGCTCATGGTGCGCATGCCAAAGATGAACAGGGCCAGTCCGCCCAGCAGGCCGAAAATCAGTTGAATCGTAGTTGGGATATCCATAGCCCAATAATAGATTCATGCCGTAATAAGTCAATCATGCGTCGCGTCTACGAAAAGGAACGATCTCGCTGGATTCTGCTCGGTCCTGGAGTTGGGAGTGTGTGCTAGGTGGGTTTTTTAATTTTCCATTCTTGCCGCCAGCAGTAGAGGACGGGGACGACGAGCATGGTG
>JAUUYK010000027.1 GCA_030588285.1 Kiritimatiellales bacterium | reverse complement strand
GGAGCGGAAGCTGTCCGGCATCAAGATCAGCGTAGTAGGCATCGAGCTCTTTATTATTTTGCAGGTAGCGCCCATCGACATGCGAGATGGACGACATGCCCATGCCGTGGAGGTCGACGCCTTTAAGCGTGCTGTAGCCTTGGAAGTTGCGTTGCAGTGTTCCGTCGGCGAGGGCTTGCGACATGGCGTCTTCGGGTTTTGCAAAGTGATCCATGCCAATGTAGACATAGCCTGCTCGGGTGAGCTTTTCGATGGCGAGCTGGAGAAGCTGTAGCTTGGTTTCGACGTTGGGCAGTTGGTCTTCAAAGCTTTTTTGGAAGGATTTAATCCATGGAATATGCGCGTAGCTATAGACGGCGAAGCGGTCGGGGGAGAGCGAGAGCACGTCGTCGATGGTTTGGTTGAACGATTCGATGGTTTGGCCGGGCAGGCCGTAGATGAGATCGAAGTTAATCGATTCAATTCCGCTTTCGCGTAACCATTGGTTGGCCTGAGCCACTTGTTCGAGCGGTTGGATGCGGGCAATAATTTTCTGTACGGCGGGATCGGTGTCTTGCACGCCGAGCGAGGCGCGGTTGAAGCCGGCGTTGCGCAGGGCCTGAACTTTTTCAAGGGTGAGGCAACGTGGATCGATTTCGACGCCTGCTTCGATGGTTTTTCCCATTGGAAAATGGGTGCGCACCAGTTCTCCGAGTTGTTCAATTTCTTCGGCCCGTAGAAAGGTGGGGGTTCCGCCGCCGAGTTGGATTTGAACGACTTCGGAGTGGTCGGCAATATGGGCTGCGCGCATTTCGATTTCGCGTTGGAGATAGCCGAGGTATTCCGCGCTTTTGGTTTGATCGCCGGTGACGATGTTGGTGCAACCGCAGTAGAGGCATTGTTTGGCGCAGAAGGGGAGGTGGAAATAGAGGGAAAGGGGGCTTGAAACTTGAGCGGTGAAGTTGGAAAGCTGAAACTCTTCGGTGAAATGCGTGGCGGGTGGATAGGAGGTGTAGCGCGGTCCGGGGATGTTATATTTTCGGAGTTGATCGAGGCTGACGGTTATTGGATTCATAAAGCGTATTAAAACCACGATAGACGCTGAATGTACGGAATTTTATTCCCTTCTGACGTTCCGTGTATTCGCTGTTTTCTGTGGTTTCTATTTCCAGTTTTGTACGGTTTTGGCGATGGCTTGGATGGACTCGATGTTGGCTTCGGGGGGGACGCCGTGGCCGAGGTTGAAGATAAAGCCGTTGCGCCCGCGCATTTGGTCGAGAATTTTCTGTGTTTCTGCGGCGGCGGCTTCGGGCGTGGCAATGAGTAGGGCGGGATCGAGGTTGCCTTGCACGGCGACGGTGTCGGGGATTTCGTTGCAGACCTCGGCGAGGCTGATGCTCCAGTCGATGCCGAGCACGTTGGCGCCGGTTTGCACGACTTTGTTGAAGTTGTGGTGCACGTTGCGGGCAAAAACAAGGACGGGGACTTCGCCATTGATCGCTTCGATGATCTGTTGCATCCAGCGTCCGGAAATGTCCCAAAATTTATTGGGGGCGAGGGTTCCGCCTTGGCTGTCGAAGAGTTGGATCACATCGGCCCCGGCGGCAATTTGTGCCTTGAGGTAGATGATGGTGGCGGTGGTTATTTTTTCGAGAAGGGCGTGGAAGAGTTTGGGTTCGTTATAGAGCATGGCGCGGGAGCGCAGGTTATCGCGCGAACTTCCACCTTCGACCATGAAGGAGGCGAGGGTCCAGGGCGAACCGGCAAAGCCGATAATGGCGCGTTCGTTGCCGAGTTCTTTACGGACTTCTTTGATCGCCTCGGGGGTATAGCTGATGTGATCGAGCACGTTGGTGGGATCGAGCCGATCCACATCGGCCTTAGAGTTAAGCTTAAAGTCCATTTTCACGCCGCCTTGGTCGAGCAGCTCATACTTCTGGCCCATTGCTTCGGCGACGACGAGAATGTCGGAAAAAATAACGGCGGCATCGTAGCCAAATCGGCGGATGGGCTGGAGGGTTACTTCGGCAGCGAGCTCGGGGCTTTGGACGAGTTCGGTAAACTTATACCCCTCTTTAAGTTTCATATATTCCGGTAACGAGCGCCCTGCTTGGCGCATCATCCAGATGGGCGGTCGGTCGGTCGGTTGGCAGGTGCAGGCATTTAAAAAGCGTTGGCGGTGTGTATTCATGGGGATTAGATAACCACGAAAGACATGAAGTACACGAACCTTTAACGGCTATTTTCGCGTGCGTCGTGTCTTTGGGGTGGTTTCCATTTGTTAGTTCACTTTTACGGCGTCGAGCTCAATTTCGAAGAGCAGGTCGTGGCGGCAGACGTCGGCATGAGAAATGGCGACGGGTAAGGGGGGCAGCTTGTTTTCGATGCAATATTTTTCGAGTAGGTGTGCTTCGTTGATATCTTTAAAATAGGCGATGGCGCGGGAGGTATTTTCCCAGTCCATATCGCGCGATTTCAAAATTCCATGAACCACTTCCATGGTTAGTTTAATCTGCTTTTCGGTGTTGTCGAGGTGCACGGTTTTCCCACCGGGTTCGATGCTGGCGGTGCCGGAGATGGTGAGTAGGCGGGAGCCGGGCTGATCGATTTCTACGGCGCGGGCGAAGGAGCTTTTATAGTCGAGCGCGGGGCATTGCAGGGGGGAGGGGACGGCAAAAACTTTTACCCCATCGTGTTTGGGTTTGATGGCCCATAAGGCGCAGACAATCTCTTCGCCGGCGGCGGACCCCGCGCCGATGCCGGTGCTGGCCGGAACCATTTTTTCGAAGGTGCCGCGCTCTTTGAAAAACTGAGTGCGGACGACGTTAAACTCGTCGTACCATTCGAGCAGGTTGTTGAGATAGAGCCAGGTGCGGGCAATGTCGGTGAAGTCCATATCGGCTTGTTTGAGCAGGGCTTCCATCTTCTCAAAAACGGCGAGCGCTTGGTCTTCGCGGGAGAGGGAGAGGTCGTCGGCGCGCAGATCACCGAGCAGGCAATAGCGGGCGTCGTCGGTGTCGTACCAGTTGCCCGCGATGCGCTCGCCATCCATGACTGGATTTAGCTTTGCGCCGGAGAGGGCAATAAATTGAGTGCCGGTGATGGAGGCGCCGGAGCAGGCATCGCCGTGGAGTAGCGTGAGCGGCCAGTTGAGTTGTTTGATGGCGGAGACGGCTTTGGGATAAAATTGACGCCCGCCGAAGAGGTATTGAAAGGCAATGTTGGCATCGTTGGCCATCATTTCGACTGAAACGGTGTTGAAAACATCATGCATGGTGTCTTCGGTGGCTTGCGCGGTAATGAAATAGGCCTTCACACCATCGTGAGGGAATTCCATGATCTGCAGGCTGTCGGTTGTTTTTTCCATAGCTAAAATTTCGGTCATAGGATCCTTTTGAAGAGCAAACAGGCAGTAAACCTGAAAGAATCCACCTTAACCTTGATGTGGGTCAAGGTACGAAAGATATCGCGAATAAATATGCACGGAAGGGACGAATGGAAAAACGGCCCGGAGCGGGCCGTTTTTTGGGGGATGGAATTAAATGGCGATGGGATCGGCACCGATGGTTCCGGCGTGATCCTCGATGAAGGTGTCGGATTCGACGTAGGCTAGCCGGATTTTAACGGCGCTCAACCGATCGCGACAGCCGAGGGTTTCAACTTTGCGGGCATTGTGATTTTGGCCGATGAAGTCGTCGAGATAGTTGATGTGTTTGCGGCAGCAGTCGGCTTTGCGATCTTGTTTGATTATCAGTCGTTTTTGATACCACTCGCTGCTCAACACGGCTTCGCGTTCGAATAGGCTCCGAATTTCTGGATCGGTGATCTCTTTGCCTTCATAGCGGCCGGAGGCCATGATGTGGATGAGGGCTTTTAACGGTGGAACAAAACTATTCACGCTGCCGTCGTCGATGTAGCGTTGTGCAATCATTTGTTGGGTTTCAACGATGTTGTTGATGCCGTCTACATACTCTTCCATGCTTTGAAGTTCGGGCTTGAGCATTTCTTCTTCAAAGACGGTTTTAGGTGCTTCAAAGATTTTGCCGAGGTAATCATTCACGAAGTTTGCTGTGATGCGGTAGCCGAGGCGGCTGGCGAGTACTGCTTTGCCTTCATATTCGAAGTCGTCAAGCTTTTCGAGTTGGCCGGCCGCGATCATGTTTTTGGGGTTACATTCATCAACGCTTAGGCGGCACCACAGTTCAGGAATCAGGAGACTGATGTCGTGTTCCATTTTGTAGTTGGATCCGATGTAGCCGGCGGCGGTGGAGAAGCCGTTGCTTTCCGTTAGGATGAAGGAGAGTAGGGCATTGTTGAGGTCGGCCGTTGCGGGGAGGGCGTTGAATGGCCCTTTGGTTAGAGCGCCTTCTGTGCCGGCTCCGGTGGTGGATGGCGATTTCCCGGTTAGGCTGCAGATAAAGTCCATGAAGAGTTCTGGAAATTCCTGATAATGGATCGGCCCATAAACAGCCAAGGGAGAGATGCCGGGTTCGGCGGGATTATTCCGTCGGCCTGGGAGCACGGCATTCACGGGGGTATAGAGCGGGTTTCCGGCCTTAATTTTGCGGGATAGCCGCGTGGAAAGTAGCGCTAAATATTTTGGCATACCATCGACGAGGTCTGGGCGAAGTTGCAGGTAACGTGGGTTTTTAGTGGGTGCGCCATTAACAATGCGTGGTGAAGCCGAGTCCACGAGGAGTTGATTCGCGTTCTCGGATTCTGCGGCCTTTTTGATCAGGTTTTGCATTGGCTTGGTGTACTGGCTGTATATGACCGAGTGGTCTACAAGATCCTGTGCGTCTGATTTTTTGAGCGGCGCAAAGTTGGATAGAAAGTTATCTGAGCTGGCCAGATCCGCTTCCGCTTGTTTATCGAATCCGCGATTAACCGCTTCGTCGGGACGTTGGAAGAGGCGGTATTCGCAGTTTTCAACAATTTTAACACTCTTGAAATTTACATAGTCTGGATTGAGATCGGTAAGCAGGTGGGTTGGAACAACGATCGAGGCCGAAATGTCGTCTTCCCACTGGATCTTCGCCGCCGGAATGAAATCGGTACGGAGTTTACTGGTGCGCCATACGCCTTCGGTATTCATGGCGATTCGGAGGTAGTTTCCGGCCACTTTTTTCCCGTCGAATTTAAGTTCGTGTCCCTGCTCTCCGTTGACGACATCAACACTCAGATGCGAACGCCAGTCGGAGCCCCATTCTGATTTGTAGAACCGTTTAAGCAAGAAGACCAGCCCTTTGATTCGGTTGGGGATGGCCTGAAGCCAGTCGTTGAATTCGGCGGTATTCTCGGCGGAGGGATTCAGCATTTTAATGACGGACCCGAGCGAACGATTTTTACTGAGAATGGATCGGGTTTGGTGGCCTTCTTCGCGTGTAACTTTGAAGCGGGTGCTGTAGTTGTGGTCCAAGATATTCTGAACGGCATTTAGATCTTTTTTAAAGTCGGCCACAAAAATAGAGCCGGTAATCATGGCATCGGTCAGGGATTTAGAAATTTCAGATTTTCCACCACCGGATACGGTGCAGGGTTTATGGCAAAGGGTTCCTTCAGCCACGGTTCCGACCAACCTCCAGATATCGGATGTTGAAGCCTGTTGCAGGGTAACGCGGTAGCCCGATGGGTATATAAAGATGCGTTCTTTCAGTAGTTTTAGGCTCTGTTTAATGCCCGCCTGCATCCAGGTAACGCTCTGATCGAGAATGCTGAACTCCGCCGTTTCAGGCACAAAGAATACGCTCGGGTGTGTATGATCGGTGGCATATCCTTCGGGGTGAATGGTGACGCTGTCGCCCATCACATGCAGAACATTGGCCAAGGTGTGGTCGAGCAGAGAAAGCGTGCCGTCTGGAGCAAAGTATTCAGCGAGATTGTATTGCGGAAGAGCCAGTGCCCCCCCGGCATGTTCCTCTTCGCACAGTCCATAGAGATTGGCTGCAAACCCGATTTGGGTTTTTACCTCTTTCTTGCAGTACCCGAAGTAGTTGTCGGCAATGAGCGTAACGATTACGCCGTTTTCATCCCGCGCGGTAATTTTAAATGGAGTGCCGCCGTTGTACAGTTCGTTCGGCGAGGCCCAGCACATGCCATCGCGTTTTTGGCGTTCGGTGGCCTCATCAACATAAGGAAGTCCAAGATCTTTCTTTTTCAGCCCGCAGATATGCGGGGCCAAAATTACACAGCCCGTATAGCCCGTCCAATGATTCGGCTCCAGACCTGCATCATTTTCTGGCAGGTAGGGATCACCCGCATTTCCAAAAATCGATTCAACGAAATCCAGGTTGCAGATATAATTCCCCGGAGCAAAGACGCGAATCTCCATGTTTTTTTCAGGCAGAAATCCGAGAACTTCAGGGCTGACCATCGGGCGAAGCAAGAGGGAGGCGTAGCAGGCCGCTTTATTCTTCTGGGCCGAAGTGAACGGCAGTTCCATATGCTCTTTCGGCGGGTGAAGGGCAATTTCGAGCAGTTTGGCATAGGTCTTTTTAGGCACTTCAAGTTTATCGGCCGGGACGGGGAAGCCGCCTTCTGCAATATGAAAAACCCCTTTTGTGGTGCGGCGGTCATGTTTTGGGTTATGCAAAACGCACTGCTGAATGCGGTAGGATTCAATGCCGTTCCCGATGAATTCTTCTTCGTGGGGAGGCAGTGAAAGTTCGCGCGCCAAGCCGTGCCGATCGAGTGTAAGGGTGCTGTTAGGCAGCAGGGGAACGTTTTCGCAGGCCTCGCCGAGGTAGCTATTTAGAAAATTTTGGATGCGTTGGTCTACCGGACAGAGATAGTCGTGAAGAATCCGATTTTTTTCGCGGATGTTGTTAATCAAGTCCAGTGCAATATCGAGCTCTTTTTCATCGCTCTTTTCATAGATCGGTAGATCCAGTGCAGAAAGTTTTAGATTGATGTAGGTAATCAGATTTTTTCGATGGCTGTTTGAGGCGGTATCGACATTAATTCCGAGGGATCTTTTTACATCTTTCATTCTGACTCTCCATTAAGATTGGGTTACTAAGGTACGCAAAATAGGCATCCTATTTTGAAATCCAAGCCTAATGCGGAACTATTATTATCTGCTCCTGCTCTTTATCGCTCTAAAAAGATTCCTCCGTGTTGCGATGTGTGGCTCCCATTTATTAAAGAATGGACCCCGTTAACGATGACATGGCACATGCCATCGGAGAGCTGGTGCGGGTTTGCGTAGGAGCTATGTTCTTTTAGTGTTTGGGGGTCAAAAACCAAAAGATCGGCCGCATATCCTTTTTTAAGCACACCGCGATTTTTGAGGTTAAACTGTTTGGCGGGCAGGCCCGTCATTTTATAAATGGCCTCGGGCAACGCCACAGTTTTTCCATCGAGCGCGGCGCGGAGAAATTTGGTATGGCTACCGTAAGCGCGCGGGTGCGGATGATCGTGGCTGAGTGGCCCCCACGGCGCGCGCATGGAGCCGTCGGATCCGATTGAAACAAAGGGTTCGGCTAAAACGCGCCACATATTTTCCTCCGACATACTAAAGAAAATACCGCCGGTTTTTAGGTCGTCCAAATCAATGAGACGAAGCAGTGCATCGACCGGATGCAACTGAAGGGTTTCGGCAACGTCGGGTAGATACGCCCCCTTAAACTCCTCAAATTGAGTTGAACCCACCATGACATTGTCCCAATGGTCCGCCGGATGAAGTAAGAGTTCCGTTCGAATTTTGTCGCGGAGTTTAAGATCGCGAAGGCGGCCCAGAATTGCATCGCGCCCGCCGTACGTGGCCCAGAGTGGCAGGACAATATCGAGGTCGGTGCACCCCGCAGTATAGGGATAGCGATCGGACCCCGCGCCTGCACGGCGGACTTTTTCAAGTGCGGCCTCGAGTTTGTTCCAATTTCCGGGTCCCGAGGCTTTTAGGTGCGAAATCTGGAGCCGAGCGCCGGAGCGTTCGGCAATATCAATGGCTTCGCCGATCGAATCGAGTAGCCCGTCGGATTCCGACCGCATGTGAGTGGTATAGAGTCCGCCGTGCTTCGCCACGACGGTGGCGAGCTCGATAATTTCCTCGCGCGGAACGGCCGATCCCGGCGGATAGGCCAGCCCCGAGCTGAGGCCCATGGCCCCTTCATCAAGCGCCTGTTCCAACGTTTGAATCATGAGTCGCATTTCGTTCGATGTGGCGGCGCGCGGTTCGTAGCCACAGATGCCCGCATGCAGGGTGTTGTGGCCCACCAGCAGGGCCGCGTTAATGGCGGGCTGCGCTTCGGTGAATCGGGCGCGATAGTCGGCCACGGTTTTCCACGGCTTTTTATAGTGCTTATCCAGCCAATCCGACGGCATTTTATAGTCGCCATTGAGTGGGGCCGCCGAGGCGCCGCAGTTGCCACAGATTTCGGTGGTGATGCCTTGATAGATCTTCGAGGCGGCGGAGGGTTCGAGCAATAAATAGGTGTCGGAGTGCGAATGGGCATCAATAAAACCGGGGCAAACCACGCAGCCTTCCGCATCGATCGTATTTTTTGCCGTCGATTCTGAAAGGTCGCCCAGTTGAGCAATGGTGGTATTGCGAATCCCGATATCGCAACGAATTCCGTCGGTATTATCCCCGATAATGACCGTGCCGTTCCTGATTTTTAGATCAAAGTCCATGCCTTTCATCTTACCTCCGAGCCGGCGAATTCAGAGCGAAAACGTTGGGTTATTAAAGGGATGCCGAAACCATTAACAATAATGTATCAAGTAATTGGTATAATACATATATGGAGGTTTGAAAACGCGCGTAATCGGGGAGGTTTAGAACGGATAAAATTTATAACCAGTTGGATACAAATCGGTAAGGAGTGCAATTGGCGGGTTTTTTTAAGCGTTGGCATACCTGTTGCAATAGGGGCTCTCAACGGAAGGTCAATAAAGACGGGAATGGACTACATTCAGCCCCACTAGCTTAATAATGTGAAATAGTCGGGATTAGGCCTTCGTTTAGTTTGTTAACCCAGAACAAGGAAAAGGAGAAGTAAGATGAATAAAATGATGATTACCACGACACTCGCAGCGGGTTTGGCTGCATCGTCTGCAATGGCCGGTGCCAGTGTGACCGCGGACTTTGCATCTGCTTATGTTTTCCGTGGAGCAACGTTCAATGATGGTTTTGTGGTTCAGCCCGGCGTGGAAGTCGATGGACTGGGTCTGCCCGAAGCTTTTGGCT
>JAUUYK010000200.1 GCA_030588285.1 Kiritimatiellales bacterium | reverse complement strand
TGCATGGCCATTTTTTGCAGAAGCGGGTGTCCCATATCGGAGAGTTCGAGCAAGGTGATATCGGTTGTGATTTTGAAAAGTTTTTCAAAAATAGGAATTAATAATAGCGTGAGAACGGTGGCGAACATACCGGAGATGATGCTGGCGAGGATTTGGCCGCCCAATACGGAGATTACTGGCCGGTTTAAAATGGCGGCAACTAAGACGTAGAGTACTTTCACGGCACAAACCCATAATCCTGCACGGAAGAGGTTGGAGCGTCGGTGGACATTGCGGGCGGTGCTGGCGACGGTAACTGTGATGAGCATGCCGAGTGCAAAAACCGTGAAGGATTGATCGAATAAAACGGCGGCAGCAAAACTGCACCAGAACCCGACGCAGATGGCTGCGCTTCCACCGATTAAAATTCCGGTAAGCATCACGGCTAAGGCGTATGGAACAAGATACATCAATAAGGAGGGTGAAATAAGGGTGTATTGGACCGATAGATAGGTCAGCAGGCGAGCAAGACCGAGGGTGCATAAGGAGAGCAGGACCATCAGTAAAATCTTGTCAGGTTGTCGAATTATATTTGGATTACTGATGCGTAAAATGATGGTGGTGGCAATAAGTCCGGCGAGTAGAAGGATGCTGTTGCCGATAATTTCGAGGATTTGGTCTAGAATGTCCTTATCGGCGATGCGTTGTTTTTCGTGCTCTTTGAGCATGAGGAGTGTTTGCTGTGTTGCGGCCTCGCCATCGCGAATTAATGTGGTGCCGGTGGGATAGAGTTTGAGAACGGGTTGGATGGAGTTTGCGGCTTCTTTTCGTAGCGATTCAGTGGTGAATGTATCATACGTTAGGTTGTTGATCACAACGGCAGGAAGTAGGCGATTGAGGGTTTTACGCTGGGTTTTATCGGTAATTTTTTCAGTGATCGCCCAGACCGCGGTTCGGGTGGAGTAGATCTCTTTTTGAGTGGCGGTTTTGGAGGATAGCCCTTCGCCGAAGGAAAGCGTTAGGGGGCTGTTATCGGGGTTGTTACCAAAAAGGGTGACGCGATATTCATCGGAAAGGATTCCGGCACTCATTACTTCTTTAATAGAGGGAAGCAAAATTGATTTTGTTGCCGAAATTGAATTGCTGGGAAAGGTGGCGATGAGCAAGTTTCCATCCACCGCGGCCCCAATCGTCATATCATTTATGGTGCCTAGGATTCGCTCTTGCTCGTTAGAGGAGGCGGTTGTGTAGGATTCCATGCGGTTAAAAAGAACGTCAATTATTTTGGCGGCGCGTTGGGCCGGAGCAGGATCGATGATGAAAACGGGGGGGACTTCGCGCGCGGCTTTGTTGCGGTTGAGATCGGTATCGCCTTGGTCTTCGCATTTGAAATCGACGGATGCAACGATGGTGGAGAGTGCTTTTTGTCCTTCAAGGAGGGTCGGCGTTTGTACGATTCCATGGCCAAAAAAGAGCCCCGTCACAATGATCCATAGCAGGAGGCCAAGGCCGACGGCTTTATAGGGGATGTTGTGTTGTCGCTTAACTTCGGTTTTGCGCTCGGCAATTCCTTTTTGTTTTTTCTTAAATCTTTTTGTTTTCATGAGGCTCCATTTAACGGATTACGTGCTATTCCGTTTTTCCTGGTAGGCTTGAATTACTTCCTGAACAAGCGGGTGGCGAACCACATCGCGCTCGGTGAGTTCTAGAATTTTCAATCCGGGGATGTTTTTTAAAATGGACTGGGCTTCAAATAATCCGGAGAGGCTTTTTTTAGGTAGATCAATCTGGGTCAGGTCGCCAGTGATGGCGCATTTTGAGTCGTAGCCGAGTCGGGTGAGAAACATCAGCATTTGCTGTGGGGTAGTATTTTGTGCTTCATCAAGAATAACGAAGGCCTGATTCAGGGTGCGTCCGCGCATGTAGGCGAGTGGCGCAATCTCGATTAGGCCCCGCTCGAGATAGTGTTCGATGGATTCGGCAGGCAACATGGTGTAGAGCGCATCATAGAGCGGGCGAAGATAAGGGGCAACTTTCTTTTGAAAGTCGCCGGGGAGGAAACCAAGGTTTTCACCGGCTTCCATGGCTGGGCGCGTGAGAATGATTCGACTGACTTCTTCTTTTAAGAGGGCTGAAACTGCTGAGGCCATTGCCAGGTAGGTTTTTCCTGTTCCGGCGGGACCGATTCCAAAGGTAATGGAATTTTTCTGGATGGCATCAAGGTAGATTTGTTG
Source organism: Kiritimatiellales bacterium (assembly GCA_030588285.1). The sequence continues at coordinate 643 of JAUUYK010000200.1, read as the reverse complement.
CCCGAGTGTTTTGGGAAAGATCGCGGGTTTTCCTTTTCCGACCGTGATGCGCCTCCGGTTTTGTTTTTCGAATATATTTTCTTCGCCTGCGGTAAAACTTGCGTAGGCGTAGCCAACCATCTGTTCGTCTAGTTTGGTTTGGTTTCGTGCAACGCGCAGGCTTTCAATGAAGGAAGCCATTTTTAGTGTCGATTCTTTCTTTCCCTGAATGACGGCGGTTAAATCGCGTAAGCTGATTTTTAAGTTGTGCTCCTGTTCAATTTGACGAACAAGTTTGCTCAGCACCGCGCTGATCTCGCGGGCTTCGCTTGCATTATCAAAATGAATTGTAAGCATGTTCATAAAAGGGGGAGGGGAAGCGCGTTCGTTGTTCGCCCAAAAGGTATCACGAGTTAAATACTTTGTTTGGCTGGTGCGACCATTTTTTCTTCAATGTCATTATCCGAAGATAATGTGATTTTACAGAGTGCGTCAATAGGTATTACTACGGAACTCCGATTTGAAAAGAAGGAATAGTATACATTATAATTCACGGTCTTTCTATATGAGTTCAGTATCGACGCATCAGCATTGAAAAGACCTTTCTTTTATCGGCGGCAATCTCCTCTACGAACCCAGGGAGCGTTGCGTGGAGTTCTTGTTC